>JANMTN010000190.1:0-5229 GCA_031390685.1 Desulfobulbaceae bacterium | reverse complement strand
TCGATCACCTGCAGATCGATTGCAAGTTTCTCGGCAATGACGCGCACCCGCTGTTCCTGTTCGATGAGATCAGGGCCGGCCAGGCGCATGAAAAATCCGTGGACTTCATAGTGTTGTTGAAGAAGCAGGACACAGGCAGTGGAATCTACCCCGCCGCTCATGGCAATGCCAATCTGTTTTCTCTTCACCGAACTCCTTGCATTCCGGCGTTGCTTACGGTAATCAAAGAATCATACAATATGATTTTTTGCGCGTTGCACCTGATTCTCCTGTCCTCTGTTCCCTGATATTCTGACCTCTCATATATACCTTACCATGGATAAAAAAGAAAGCGGCAATGGGGCCGTTCCGGTGATGCCGGAGCTGTTGGCCCCGGCGGGAACCTTTGAAAAACTGGTGACCGCCATTCATTATGGCGCCGATGCCGTCTACCTTGGCGGCAGGCATTTCAGCCTGCGGGCCAAGGCGGGAAACTTCAGCCCCGAGGCCATGGCCGAGGCAGTCCACTATGCCCATGCCCGGGGCGTCAAGGTCTATGTGACCATCAATATCCTGGCCCATAATCAGGACCTTGTCGGCCTTGATCAGTATCTGCTTTTCTTGCAGCAGATCGCAGTCGATGCCCTGATTATTGCCGATCCCGGCATCCTCATGCGGGCCCGCACGGTGGTGCCGCAGCTTCCCGTCCACCTTTCCACCCAGGCCAATGTGACCAATTATGCGGCCGCTTCCTTCTGGCTCTCCCAGGGGGTATCCCGACTGAATCTTGCCCGGGAGCTGTCCCTGGTGGAGATCGCCGAAATCAAAAAGCAGGTGCAGGGCGAGCTGGAGATCTTTGTCCATGGCGCCTTGTGTATTTCCTATTCCGGCCGCTGCATGTTGTCCAATTATATGACCGGACGCGACGCCAATCAGGGCAATTGTGCCCATCCCTGCCGCTACAGCTACGCGCTCACCGAAGAGAAGCGGCCCGGCCAGTATTTTCCGGTGGAAGAAGACGAGCGGGGCACCTATATCTTCAACTCCAAGGATCTCTGCCTCCTGGAGCGGCTGCCTGAGCTGATAGCAGCGGGCGCCAACTCATTGAAGATTGAAGGGCGGATGAAATCCATCTTTTATGTGGGCGGAGTCGTGCGCATCTATCGGGCGGCCCTCGATTTTCTGGCCGCCCTCCCGGCTGAGGCCTGGAGCGAACCTGCGGCCATTGTCCTGCCGGAGGTTTTCAGGGATGAGATTGCCAAAACCGGCACCCGCGGCACCACCGAGAACTTTATTGATCAGCGTCCCGGCAGCGGCGAGATGGTCTATCATACCTCCCGTGAGGAGCAGACGGTGGTGCCGGTAGCAGTGATCAGGATTGAGGGTGAGCCGCCGCTGGTTGAGGCCCGCAATGTCCTCGAGACAGGCGATGTGATCGAATATATGTTGCCGGGCATTGAGGTGCTACAACTTAAAGTCATGGCCATGCGCACCGAAAAGGGGGAACAGATCACCCGTGCCAATCCCGGCAACAGGGTTTTCTTGACCACCGAACCGCTCCTGACCTGCGGCACAACCAATGGAATCCTGCGCCGACAGGACGAAACCGAGCGTATGAAGAAGATTGCTGAAGATTCCTAAAAAGACGGCATACCCATAACAAGAATTGCCGGGAGCGCTGCCTTCCGTGCAAGGCATCAATAAACCCGATTATTCCCTCCCTCCGTTCCCCTTCTAAAAGGGCTTTCCGCAGCAACCTCAGAGATACCTATTCAGTGCTACACAATTTTTAAGAGGGCCTTGACTTTCCCTTCCAATTTTGCATATATTTGATTCGTGTCTGTTAATTTGTACGATCTGGCAATTGCATAATTGAAATATATGGATGTCGTGCCACTATGATTTCTACACATAATATGTTGATTTAATTTAAAGAAACAACTGACCACATATGGATTATCACATTATTGAACCTTCAGGAGAATAGGAATGAGTAAACTACTGAAAATTATTTTCTTCATCTTTTTGCTGATCCCAAGTGGGGCACTGGCAGAGCAGCCCACAGTTTTCGGGCCTCAGCAATACATCCGCACCGTTGGAGCTCCCAACATCTTCACCACCACCTTTCCCGCCGGCATTGCAGGGGGTTTACTTGTTGTTCAAAACGGGGATAAACACGGCAGTAACCGCTTGAGCAGCGCCACGATAACAGTGAACGGCGTTCAGATCCTTACACCCAAAGACTTTAAAAAGAGCACCTACCATTATGAAGTCGTGCTTAATCTCGTTGCCACGAATACTCTTTCTGTGGAGTTGGCCAGCGAACCTGACAGCTATCTCTCTATTTTCATTCAACAAGAGCAAATAACCACACCTCTCCCGGTTGTTTCGTTGAATGCCCTCCCACCAGACATCGTTCTTGGTGGATCGTCCACTCTTTCCTGGACAACAGAATATGCCACGAATTGCAGCATTGAACCGGGGATCGGCACTGTAGGGCAATAGCGGCTCGCTCGCTGTGTCCCCCAAAGAGACAACTATCTATACTATTACGGCCTCCAACCCGACAGGCTCAACCACTCACTCGGCAACTGTTAATGTCGCATACCCACGACCGACGGCAAGCATTACAATGGCCCCCGACACCATTGACAGCGGTGGTTCCACAACATTGACATGGAACACGACGTTTGCGGAATCATGCACTATTGAACCAGACATCGGCACGGTGCCAACCAACGGGACAATGGTTATTTCTCCTACCAAAACAACAAGCTACACCGTCACCGCAACCGGACGCGGCGGAGTTACCTCAGCCAGCGCCAAGATAACCATCAATCCTCCACCTTCTCCGCTTGTTATCACCAGCCCTTTAGACAATGCCGTAATTCAACGATCCGACACCGATGTCATAGGATTTATGAACAATGTTGACCTAAAGGGGATTGGCATAACGGTCAATGGAGTTCCCGCCATCATCGATCAAAATCGTTTTCTTGCCAATCATGTTGGCCTGGTGGCTGGCGAGAATATCATCACTGTCACACTTTCCTTTCCGGACGGCAGTTCAGCACAGAAATTAATTACTGTTACCGCGGCTCCTGACAATAAGTATATCACTCTACATGGCCTTGGGTTGGAGTCGGGACTGGCGCCACTTGAAATTACTCTCCGGGTTGACGGGAATTTTGCCTTTGCCGGTGTGCCGATCATCAGTGATTCCGGCCCGGCGCCGGTGGAGTTTCTCACCCCGACTGAACCGGACACATTTAGAATCAAAATGACTACTCCCGGCGTATATTCTTTCACCGCCAAGGTGCAAGACGCGAATGGCGTCACCTTTTCAGACACCCTGGCAGTCCCAGCCATGGATAAAAGCAAGCTGGACACGGCGCTCAGGGTCCAATGGGATGGAATGAAAACGGCCCTGACTGCCGGCGATATCGAAACTGGCCTCAGCCATTTCATCAGTAGCAGCCGGGAGAGACACAGAAGACTTTTTACCAGGATCGCATCCCGTCTGCCGCAACTAATCGGTTCCATGGAAGATATTGAGATGATTTATTTCGAGAACAACATTGCCAAGTATCGAATCCATCGGGTTGAAGAGATCAACGGCTCTCCAACCAGCATTACCTACTATATTTACTTTTCCCAAGATTCAGACGGACGGTATAAGGTTTTTAAGTTTTAACCTTTACCAAAAAAACGAAGGAACAAGACTATGAAACACATTGCCAAAACAACAATTCTCTTGCTCGCCCTTGCTTTTCTCTCCGGTTGCGCCGTCTCCCAGACTTATGGCCCGTATAAGGGCAAGGTGGTGGATGCCGAGACCGAGGAGCCCATTGAAGGCGCGGTGCTGTTTATGGAGTTTACTACCCGTGCCCCCAATCCTGGCGGTGCCACTGCTTCTTTTGCGGACGCAAAAGAAGTGCTTACCGACAAAAACGGCGAATTTTTCCTGGAACACACTGTTACAACCCTGCGCCCTGGCCAAGTCTGGGATCCCTGGCCCAAAACCTATATTTATAAACCAGGATATGGGCTGTTTCCTTTTAAGGGAACCAGTATCACGCCGAAACCAGACTGGAGCGGTATCGGTGAAAATATATATTCAATTATTAAATTGCCAAAACTCCATACCAAGAAAGAGAGGATTGAGGCTTTAGAATATGCTTCGATTGGTCCGGATGTTCCCTACGAAAGGAGCAAAAAAATAACTGACTATATTAACCAAGAAAGAGTTTACTTAGGATTTAGTCCTTTTAAAATTCTAGGGTCGCCCTGGGAATGAAAAATCAATTGGTGAATAAAATGAAATTTTTTATATTTTTGGCGATTGTAGCACTGTCTATTCTTACCGAACAATCAAGACTTTTAGCCTTTGACGAAACAAGTGTACATCCTTTAGTTAATATTAACGCCGCACGACAGTCTGTCCTTGACCGATATCTTCAAGAAGAACTTTTTTCCCCGAAAGGGCTGAAAACCCCTTTCGGCCCTTCAAAAAAAGGTGACGTGTTGGGTCTTTTAGAAACAGGTGGTACAATCGAAGACGCACTTCCCCGCCCTCTCAATCACTTCCATGATCCACTTCAGCCGTGGGCATCTGCCGGCATTGCCGGCGGATCCTCAGCCCTGCTCTGGGCCCAGCAGGAGAGCAACGAGGCTTCCTGGAGCAAAGCTCGTCAAAGCTACTATCAGGCCTTGATTACCGGGGCGCCGGAGACCTACGCCGCGACCTTTACATATCTCGGCCAGTTGATGCATCTTGTCTCCGACATGGCCGTGCCTGCTCATGTCCGCAATGATCCACACGTGGAAGTGCTTGTTTCCCCGTATATGGATATCACCCATTTTGAGGTCTATACCCAAATAAACCATGACACCCTCAATTACACCGGCGCCAACCCCGGCTCCGGCCTCTTCTCCCTGGCCAAAAACCCGGAGGCCGCCCCAACCCCCATCTCCGCCCTGTTTGATATCGACGCCTACAATGGCTTCAATCCTGAAGTGACCCGCGGGGCAGCGATTGGATTGGCCGAGTACACCAATGCCAATTTCCTGAGCGAGAGGACGGTATTTAATGGCGACTACCCCTATCCGGCGCTTGCGGAAACCACCTACGACGATGTGCATATCGAACCAAAGGTTGTTTTTGCCGAAGACAGCAAGGAAGACAAGGTCAAATATGTTACGCGCAAGGATGCCCCTGATTTCAAGATCGCGGCGGTCAGCTACTGGGCC
>JANMTN010000180.1:0-4727 GCA_031390685.1 Desulfobulbaceae bacterium | reverse complement strand
CCGGGTGACATCTGTACCGTCGATAATGCTGGGAATGCGCAGGGGGATGTTGATCTGGTACCGGTCAAAAGTGACTGTTTGGGCATACCTGCCGTCAGGCCGGTTGAGGCTGCCTTCTTCCAGGATGATCGTTACCTGCATTTTTTGGGTGTCGCCCACCATGGAACCTGATCTGGCCATGGTGATTGACGGAATCTTCTGGTCCCGCATGTCGGAAACCCAGACGTTCTGCCATTGACCACTCTCCTTGTCAATGGACTGGACATAGACGACCACATCGCCTAAGGCCTCGGTGAAGCTGTTTTCCTTGATCCCTTTGTCTATTTTTTCTTTTGCCAGCTGAAACATGAGCTGGTTCATAGCGATCTCGCCGGTGGGGATGAGCCTTACCGAGAAATAGGCGGTGATAAGCGCAATAGCGAGGGAGACCAGAATAACAGGGGGCAGGATGGTATAGATGCTGATGCCACTGGCCTTGAAGGCCAGGATCTCGGTGTCGCTGGAGAGTCTGCTGAAGCCGATAATCACTCCCATCATGGCGGCCATGGGCATGGAGTAGAGAAACATGTTGGGAAAGAGATAAGAAAAAAGACGGACAAAATCGGCAAATCCAATGTTCAGTTCAAGGACTACATTAAGAAAAGGAATCAGCTTGACCAGAAAGAAAACTGAGTTCAGGATGAGGAAACTTGCAAAAAAAGGGGCAAGAATCTCGGAGGCCAGGTAGCTGTAAAGCAGCAGGGGCAATGGGGGAAGATGGGGAAAACGATTCATTACTTGAGAAATAAAGGTTTAAGTTTTAAGATTATAATTAAAGTTGTTCCTGAAGAGTATCTTAACACTGAACAGATAAAACTTGAAGCCTAAAAGTAGCCCACGCATATGGATCATCCCTTTGAACTTGTCACTACCTTTGCCGCCGCAGGCGATCAGCCGCAGGCCATAGAAACCCTGGTGCGCGGTCTGGAAAGCGGGGCGCGCAGCCAGTTGCTGCTGGGAGTGACCGGATCCGGCAAGACCTTTACCATGGCCAGTGTGGTGGCCGAGGTGCAGCGGCCCACCCTGGTCATTGCCCCGAACAAGACCCTGGCTGCCCAGCTTTTCTCCGAGTTCAAGGAGCTTTTTCCCCATAACGCGGTGGAATATTTTGTCTCCTATTACGACTACTATCAGCCCGAGGCTTACATTCCCACCTCCGACACCTTTATCGAGAAAGACTCCGCCATCAATGACGCCATCGACATGATGCGCCATTCCGCCACCCGCTCCCTGCTCACCCGGCGCGATGTCCTGATCGTGGCCTCGGTCTCCTGCATTTATGGCCTGGGTTCGCCTGAAGAATACAAAAACATGCATCTCCTGCTGCGCCGTGATGAGGAGTACACCATGGAGAAGGTGCAGCGCCGTCTGGTGTTCATGCTCTATGAGCGCAATGATATCTCCTTCCATCGCGGCACCTTCCGGGTGCGGGGCGATGTCATTGATATCTTCCCGGTGCATGAGGAAGAGATTTCCATCCGGGTCGAGTTTTTTGGCGATACGGTGGAGGCCATCTCGGTGATTGATCCCCTGCGGGGTGTGGTCCTGCAGCGGCTCGATGAGTACACGGTCTTTCCGGCCAGCCATTTCGTCACCTCGCGCGACCGGCTGCAGATTGCCATGGAGGCGATCAAGGATGAGCTGAAGGAGCGGCTGGCCTGGTATCAGCAGAAAAACCGGCTGGTTGAGCTGCAGCGCCTGGAGCAGCGCACCCTCTTTGATCTGGAGATGATCCAGGAGCTGGGCTATTGCAGCGGTATTGAGAATTACAGCCGTCATCTGACCGGCAAGGAACCGGGCGCGGCCCCTCCCAACTTGATCGATTATTTCCCGGATGATTTTCTGGTCTTTCTCGACGAGTCCCATATCGGCGTGCCGCAGCTCAACGGCATGTACAATGGCGACCGCTCCCGCAAGGAGACCCTGGTTGATTACGGCTTCCGCCTGCCCTCGGCCCTTGATAACCGGCCCCTGCGCTTTGAGGAGTTTAACGCCCGGATCAGGCAGGTGATCTATGTGTCGGCGACCCCCGGCCCGTATGAACTCGACCAGGTGGAAGGCCGGATCGTGGCCCAGATCATCCGGCCAACCGGCCTGCTTGATCCCCGGATTGAGGTGCGTCCGGCCAAAAGCCAGGTGGATGATCTGCTGGAAGAGATCCGGCTGCGTTCCGAACGCAATGAGGCGGTGCTGGTGACGACGCTTACCAAGCGCATGGCCGAAGACCTGACCGATTATTACGAAAAACTGGGGGTCAAGGTGCGCTATCTCCATTCCGATATCAAGACCCTGCAGCGGGTGGAGCTGATCCGCGATCTCAGAAACGGCGACTATAATGTCCTGGTCGGGATCAATCTGCTGCGTGAGGGGCTTGATATCCCGGAGGTGTCACTGGTGGCGATCCTTGATGCCGACAAGGAGGGGTTTCTCCGTTCTGAACGCTCACTGACCCAGACCTGCGGCCGGGCGGCGAGAAATGCCGACGGCATGGTCATCTTCTACGCCGACACCATAACCGGTTCCATGCAGCGCACCATGGATGAAACCTTGCGGCGGCGCAAGATTCAGGAACAATATAATCTTGAAAATGGTATAACGCCCACCACCATCTGCTCACGGGTCAAGGATGGCCTGCAGCAGCATCTTGCAGACAGCGGCTATCAGGCCGGGTATCAGGCGGATCTTCTGCAGGCAGCTGAAGAACTTCCCGTTTATACCAGTATCCGTGATCTGGAAAAAGAGATCAAGAAGCTGGAGAAAGAGATGCAGGTTGCGGCCAAAGAGCTTGCCTTTGAACAGGCGGCAGCCCTGCGTGATCGGATCAAAGCCTTGCGGCGACTGGAGATTGAGATCGGATGAAAGACGGATTCTGGTATAAAGTATCGCTGAAGGTGATCCCCTTTGTCTTTGTCTGGCTGACCAGGATATGGTTCAGCACCTGCCGTCTGACCGTCCATGGACAGGAACATATGGATCAGATCAAGGCTGCAGGAACACCTGCCATTGCCAGCTTCTGGCACTATGGGGTTTTGTATATCCTCTATTTTTTTCGCAAGGAGTCCGGGGTGGCCATGGTCAGCGCCAGCCGGGACGGCGAGTATATCAGCCGGGTTGTGGAAAAGTTGGGGAATGAGACCGTACGTGGTTCTCGGAAAAAAGGGGGGATGCAGGCGATCATCAAACTGATCAGGGCGGTGCGGGAAGGGAAAAATGCCATTCTGGTGGCCGATGGCTCGCAGGGGCCGGCTCGGATTGCCCAGGCAGGTTCTTTGATGCTGGCCGCCAAGACTGGGGTCCCGGTTCTGCCCATGGCCTGGTCCTGCAATCGCTATAAGCGGTTTGGCTCCTGGGACGGTACGGCTGTACCACTGCCTTTTTCCCGGATCGATTTTTTTTATGGTGAGCCGCTTCTCGTGCCGCCGGGATTGAAAGAAGAACAGGTGGAGGAATATCGCCAGGAGCTGGAAAAGCGGTTGAATGATCTGTATGCACAGGCCTGGGCCTTGCAGGGGAAGGCGGAACATTGAGAATTTAGGGATTGGAGTTTTTAGCAAATAGAGAGCCGGAATTTCCAGGAAAGTCCCCTCGCCCCTTGCGGGAGGGGAGGTTAAGAAGGTACAAAAGGCTGAACAATTACGATTTTTATTTCTATCTAAAAACAGCACTTGTCTTATGATGTGATTGCTGTTCCCCCTCATCCCAACCCTTCTCCCTCAGGGAGAAGGGCGAAAGCTCCCTCTCCTTTTGGGAGAGGGCGGGGGTGAGGGAAAAAGTCTGGCCATGCAAAGAGTTATTGCAAAATTACTCTATCCAACCGCCATTTTTATTTCTATCTTCGTGATCGCTGGTGACAACAGAAAAAACAAAAAGTTCGCCCACTGGAAAGTCCGGGAAACCCGGAAAATCAGAGCTTCTGGCCCCGGCCGGCAGTATTGATGCCTTTTTTGCCGCCATTGACTCCGGCGCCGATGCCGTCTACTGCGGCCTCAAGGAATTTTCCGCCCGGGCCAAGGCCCGCAATTTCACCCTGGCCGATGTGGAGCGGATGACGACCTATGCCCACAGCCAGAAAAAACAGCTCTATATCACCCTCAACACCCTGATCAAAGAGGCCGAGCTGCCCAAATTGGTGGATATCCTCGCCTCCCTGGCCGCTATCTCTGTCGATGGCCTGATTATCCAGGATCTCGGTGTCTGGCGGCTGGCGCATCTCCATTTCCCTCAGCTCCCTCTCCATGCCTCCACCCAGATGACCGTCCATAATGCGGCCGGGGTCAAAATGCTTGAGCAGATGGGTTTTACGCGGGCGGTGCTGGCCCGTGAACTCTCTCTGGACGAGATCGCCGAGGTCCGCAGTCAGACCACCATCGAGCTGGAACACTTTGTCCATGGGGCCCTCTGTTTTTCCATCTCCGGCCAGTGTCTTTTCTCCTCGGCCCTGACCGGCGCCAGCGGCAATCGCGGCCGCTGCGCCCAACCCTGCCGCCGCCGTCTGCATAACCGCAAACAGCCTGGCTATCATTTCTCCACCAGTGATCTCAGCGCCATCGAGCTTCTGCCCCAACTGCTCGAGGCCGGGGTGATGAGCTTCAAGATCGAGGGACGGATGAAGAGCGCCGAGTATGTGGCCCGGGTGGTGGCCGCCTATCGCCTGATGCTCGATGCCCGTTCAGATCAGCGCAAGACCG
>JANMTN010000142.1:0-6512 GCA_031390685.1 Desulfobulbaceae bacterium | reverse complement strand
GAGAGATGCTGCTCCATGCCGCGTATCTGGCCTTCCAGCACCCGGCATCCGGCCAGAGGATGACCTGGGAATCAACACCCTCTTTTTAGGTGCCGTTATGAAATAGGCAGTGTTTTTTTGCTTATTTTATTACGGCACCTTATGCCTCTTCCAAGAAACAGCCAATCTTTCCCGGCTGTTTCTTGGAAGAGGTGCCTGGCAGATACTATATACAAGGGCCGTAGAAAAATTATGTCAAAATGAGGACATAACCACCATTGTATTTTTCCAATCCGATGTGATATTCTTTAAATAAAGAAGCTCCACTGACACTCTTCCATTCTTCTTGAATGCAGCACTGACAACAGGAACATATTACAAATATTATCAGAAAATACCCTGCGACTCACGGCCGACCAGAAGACCAAAAACAGCAATCACAAGAGGTTTATCCATGGACGAGAAAAAAACTTCATTGAAAAAAGAGGTTGAGGATACCTTGGCGTGCAGTGCTTTTGCCGAGGCCGGAGAACCATGCCCCATCAATACCGGGGAAGCAGCAAAAGAGAAAGAATCAATATTGGAATCAGTAGAAGAGACCATGGCGTGCAGTGCTTTTGCTGAGAAAGGAGAGCCATGCCCCGAAGAAAATATCGAGGAGGGATTAAGCGCTGCATCTCACGCAACTTCAAAAAAGAAAGAGTCATCTCTGAAATCCATCGAAAACACCATGGCATGCAGCGCTTTTACTGATGAAGGAGAGCCGTGCCCTGAAGATATCAAGGGTAAAAGTAGATAAAGCCAAATCCGTAATAAAAAAAGCCGGGGAATACCATCGAAAAATCAGGTTCTTTTCCAAATGAATGGCTTGACCATTCGACAAGATCAAGGCTGGCGAATAATTTTACCCCTGGCATAGACCTGAATCTCTAACCTCTCAGAAGCCGGGGTGCGGCTATAAAGAAAATAGCCGCACCCCGTGCCAGCACCCATCTCGTCCTGCATAAAATTACCCTTTGCAAATATGGCAAGGATTGTGCTATCTTCGGCAACATATTTATTTCGGAAGAAACTCTTTTGCCTTGGGCAAGAGAACCTTGCTCTGTATTTTCTTTCTGCTCTTCATCCAGTATCACTGGAGTTTTTCCGCTATGACGGATGCAGTCGTGCACAAAAAACGTATCTACATCCTTGATGATGAAGTCATCACGGTCCGTCGCCTGGTCCACGCCCTGTCCAAGGATGGCTATGAACTGGAAGGATTCGTTACCGCCGCCGAGGCCATTGCCCGCATAAGCAAAGACCCGCCGGATCTGCTGATAACCGATGTCCGCCTGGCCGATGCCAATGGCGTGGAGGTGCTGCAGCAGGTCAAGGGCATGGCCCCGCAAACCATGGTCATCCTCATGACCGGTTATGCCTCCATCGATCAGGCAGTGCAGGCCATCAAGGTCGGCGCTTTCAATTATATAGCAAAGCCCTTTCGCCTGGATGATCTGCGCCAGGTCATCCGCGACGCCTTGCAAAGCGCCAGTCACGTCCAGCTGACCATTGATCAGACCACGAACAGCTCGGACCGTTTTGGGGAGATTATTGGACGCTCTCCTGCCATGCAGGAAATTTACAAGACTATCAGACAGGTTGCCGCCCTCAACTGCAACATCCTGATCCAGGGAGAAAGCGGCACCGGCAAGGAGCTGGTGGCCAGAGCGCTCCACGCTAACAGCGACCGTGCCAGCCACCCCTTCATTCCCTTCAACTGCGGGGCGTTCAGCGAAGAACTCGTCGCCAATGAACTCTTCGGTCACGAAAAAGGCGCTTTTACCGGTGCCGTAAGCACTAAATTTGGCCTGCTGGAGACCGCTGACGGCGGCACGGTTTTTCTCGATGAAGTGGGTGAAATGCCTCTTTCCATGCAGATCAAGATGCTGCGGGTGATCCAGGAACGCAGCCTCCTGCGGTTAGGCGGAGTCAACCCCACAACATTCGATATACGGATCATCGCCGCCACCAACCAGGATATCGAAAAAATGGTGACAGCAGGCAGCTTCCGCCAGGATCTCTTTTATCGCTTGAAGGTGGTGATGATTGAGCTTCCTCCCCTGCGTAACCGGCAGGAAGACATCCCTCTCCTGATCCAACACTTCGTGACTCTTATTGCCACCCAGTTCGGGAAACCGGTACCCAGGATCGAAAACTCCTTTTTCGATGCCCTCCTCTCCTATCCCTTCCCCGGCAATATCAGGGAGTTGCAGAATATTGTGGAACGTGCCGTGGCCTTGGCCCGGGAACCGGTGCTCACCGCCAAGGATCTGCCCCCTGATCTCTTCCTTGCCGGTACGCAGCCGCTGCCTCCGGAAAAGGCCAGCAACCAGCTAAAAATACTCGAGCAGGGACATATATACGAGGTGTACCGCCGCACCGGCTTCAACCAGACGAAAACGGCACAGCAACTTGGCATCTCCCGGACTACCCTCTGGCGACGCCTCAAGGAACTCAATCTCGTTCCCGACAAGAAATAAACCGCAATCCAGACCGTCGAATTTCAGAAAAAAACACCCCTCCCTCCAACTCTGTTTCAAAGTGAAACTGCTGTTTCAATAATAAATACCTTTAACTTCAAATAGTTACCCGAAAACTGTTTCATTTATTAACACCACCCACCTGTTTCACTCCTCTCATTTTTGCAAAAAATACGTATTAACAACAAGATAAACAAGCTGGCACGGTCAATGCATAGAAAGCAGCACGGTGATGATGCCGCATAGCGTCACAAGATGGAATCAAGGAGCAATTATGAAGACAGGAATTGCTCTTCTCCTGAGGGGCTCCCCTGCCGATCTCTCTGCAACTCTCCATGCCATTGAGCTTGCAAAACGAACCACCGGTATCGTGCATGCGGTTTTTATGGAACAGGGCGGGACAAACAAGGGAAAAAATCCTGGGGAGGAGGCGGAAAACGATACCCAGACCCTGGCTGGGCAGTTTATCGCCCTGGCAAGCTGGCTTGGTGATGTGGCGGAGGTGACTATCCACATCCATCGGCTGGAGAGCATGGCTGATGAGCTGCTGGTCCGGTTTCTCTGCGAATATCGCATCTTCTGCCTCATCCTGGGGGCCGAAGACCGGCGTTCGCAGAAGCGCAAGACTGCCTGGATTGCCAGATTGCGGCGGCGGCTTTGCGAAAAAGGGGACTGTTTTCTGCCCCAGCTCTGGTCAGTGATTATTCCGCCTTGGGACGATCTCATATTTGCGCGTATCATTGCCGGATTTACACGGGCGGCATGGAGCACCTCTGCTATCGAAATACTGATCAACAGTCTGCAAAATGGCCTGAAAGGGAATAGCATAGAGAAGGAATCAAAGAAAAAAAGTGTGAAAGGAGGAAAAAATGTACATGTACCTTCCGATAGCCCTCACCAGCGTTAATTATTTTCTGGTGATTGGCTTGGGACTGGCGGTCGGACTTTTGTCCGGTCTCTTCGGCGTGGGCGGAGGATTTCTTATGACCCCGTTATTAATGATGATCGGCATCCCGCCGACCATCGCGGCGGCAACCGACGCCAACCAGATTGTTGCGGCCTCGGCTTCGGGCACCTTTGCTCACTGGCGTCTTGGCAACGTCGATGTTAAAATGGGAATATATCTCCTCGTTGGCGGTTTTCTGGGCGGCGCAGTTGGTGTCCAGGTCATCAAGATCCTGCGCGCCAGCGGTGGCGCCGACTATCTCATCAAGATGACCTATGTCGTCATGTTGGGTCTGGTCGGCTCTTTCATGTTCGCTGAAAGTCTGAACGCCATGCGGAAAAAAAAGGATACAAAGACTGCCCCTGCTGCCCCTGCTGCTACGGCAGCACCGGCAAAGAAAAGAAACGGCTTTTTCGCCTCTCTGCCCCTGCAGATCTATTTTGAAAAATCCGGCGTCACCCATTCCGCCCTGGTTCCCCTGTTCCTTGGCACCTTTGTTGGTGTGCTTGCCGCGATCATGGGCGTGGGCGGCGGTTTCCTCATGGTGCCGGTAATGGTTTACATGCTGCGCATGCCCATGCATGTAGTGGTGGGCACCAGCCTTTTCCAGATTCTCTTCACCTGCATCGAAGTCACCTTCCTGCAGGCCTATTCGAACCGTACCGTCGATTTTTTTCTCGCCCTGCTCCTCCTGTTCGGCTCCGTATTCGGCGCCCAGATCGGCACTGCGCTCGGTAAAAAACTCCATGGCGACCAGCTGAAGATTCTGCTGGCAATCATCGTTCTGGCCGTGACCGTAAAAATCGTACTCGAACTGGTGCTTGAACCCTCTCTCCTTCTTGCCTATGCAGGAGGTCATTAATATGAAACTATCTCTATTGACAGTCGTAAAACGATGGACGGCTGTGGCCGCCGCCTTATGCGGGCTTCTCGCCTTTACCGCACCGGCAGCCCGGGCCATCACCTGTGAGGTAAGCCCCACAGAAATCCCGATCACCATATCTTACCATGGCGCCAAGCTGACCATCACCGGCCAGACTGACCCTAAGGACGATCTGATCCTGAAGATCTCAACGGAACCACACGACACCGCCATGAAATACTATGGCAAGGCCGGAGGCCTCATCTGGATGAAAAAAGGAGGTCTGGAATTCAAGGGTGTACCCGGCGTCTATCTGGTGAACACCACCAAAGATCTGAACCTCATCCTTTCGGAACAGGAGCGCGACCGGTATCAACTCGGCTACGACGCCATGGCCAAGGCCACCAAGATCGAAGACGACAAGGGTCTGCCTGCCGAGAGGAAGTGGTTTAACGAATTTACCCGCTTCAAGGAAAAGGAGATGATCTACAAGATCGAGCAAGGGACGATCACCCGCCAGCACGGCGAGAAAGGCAACACCTTTGAAATCGTCGTCAACTGGCCTTACCAGGCGCCTCCCGGGATTTACAACGTCGATCTTCTTGCCGTCAACAATGGCAAGGTCGTGGACAAAGCTGCAACCACTTTTGAAGTAAAGCGGGTCGGTATAATTGCCGCCCTGTCGAAAATGGCTGTTGACCAAGCAGCTCTGTATGGGATAATGTCCGTTCTCGTCGCCTTGGCGGCAGGTTCCGCCGTGGGCGCGATCTTCAAAAAAGGCGGCGGCAGCCACTGATAATTCCAAAAAGCATTCAAGTTGACACCGAGGGGCAGTCGGTGGGCGCAGACCCACCGACGAGCGAGCAGCGACGAAGCAGTACGGGTGTGAGGAGCCGCGCAGTGCAGCCGACGAAGGTGACGGCTTGTGAATGCGAGCAAAAACACGCAAGAGTGTATCCAGAGGCTCTTGTGCGGCCCCTTTTCTCTTTTGGCCCATCCTTCTGCGGCAGCGACGTTAACACGTCGCTGCCGCAGAAGGAGCTGTTACAAGGACACGAGATGGCTTTTTTTGACTCCCTGAGAAAACAGCTTCTGCCAGTCATGCTTTGGAGAAAAGCCCCCCCCAAGACCTGTCGGCCCATCTCCCTGATTTTTTCCCAGTTCCGCGCCGTGCTCAAGGCCAATAATCAGGCCCTGGAACTCATTGCCGATATGGGGGAAAAGCTCAGCGGCGACTACCTTTTTGACCAGCGCTATGTAGAAAATTCGGTTGAAGACATGATCGTCGCCATGCACCGCTCCATTGCCGCCATCAATATTCTGACCGAAAACCGCTGGACCTCGCTCTCTGAGGTCTTTGCCGGCATGGAGGCCCGAGTGCGGGCCATCACCACCGGCCGGGACGACCGGGAGGGCAAGGTCCTGCTCTGGCTGGGCGAAATCCACCCCCAGGACTGGCCGCTCATCGGCGGCAAGGCCGCGCACCTCTCCGAGCTGATGGTGAATCCGCAAGTCCTGGTTCCCGACGGTTTTGTCATCACCACCCGCCTCTTTCATGATCTCATCGACTTCAACGTCCTGCGCGCTGACTTCGACCGCTTTGAACACTCCCTGAGTGAGCCCGAGGTGGCGGAAGATACACTGGAATCCTTACGCGACTCCCTTGAAAAGAGGGTCCTCGCCGCCAGCCCACCGCCCGGCCTCCTGGCCGCACTCGACCAGGCCCTGCAGCAACTGGCGGCAAAGAACCCAGCCCCCCTCTTTCTTGCCGTGCGCAGCAGCGCCCAGGAAGAAGATATGGATTTCTCCTTTGCCGGCCAGTTCCATTCCGAGTTGCAGGTGAAACCGACGGCCGCTGCTGTGTTTCAGGCCTACCTGCAGGTGGTCGCCAGTCTGTTCGGGGCCAAACCGCTCCATTACCGGCGTCAGGTTTTTCCCGAGGGCAGCCACCTCTCCATTGCCGCCTGCTGCCAGCGCATGGTGAACGCCAAGGCCAGCGGCATCATCTATACCGAGGATCCCATGGAGCCTGGCCGGCAAACGATGCTGGTGGTAGGCGCGCTCGGCCAGGGGCAGGCAGTGGTTGAGGGACAGGTGCCCACCGATCTCTTCAGGATCACCAGGGGCGACGTTTTCCGGATCAGCGACAGTACTATCGCCTACAAAGATGAGGCCCTGCTGGCAGCAGGCCCGGACGGCATCC
>JANMTN010000130.1:0-2389 GCA_031390685.1 Desulfobulbaceae bacterium | reverse complement strand
TTTTTCACTGGTGGTCTCCAATCCTCCTTATGTCAGTGAACAGGAACTGCGGGATGGATTGCAGCCGGAGGTGGCGTGTTTTGAGCCGCATCTGGCACTCAATGGCGGGGTAGGTGGCCTGGATATTATTCAACGGATACGAACAACCTTACCCCGGGTGCTGAGACCCGGTGGTGAATTTTTTATGGAGATTGGTGCAGATCAGGGGCCGGCAGTCATGCAGCTTTTCACCGGTGATGATGGCGTAAAAACATTTGAACGGGTTGAGGTGCTGCAGGATTATGCCGGCCGGGACAGGGTCTTGCATGCCAAGATGATGACGCAAGAATGGAGATGAACAGCTAAATGGAAAAACTTATTATTGAAGGCGGAAGGCCATTATGCGGCACGGTGCGGATCAGCGGCGCCAAGAATGCGGCCCTGCCTCTTATTGCCGCAACCTTGTTGGCGGAAGGGGTTCATACCCTGACCAATGTTCCTGATCTGCGTGATACCCGGACGATTCTTCGTCTTCTTGAATCTCTGGGGATCACCTGGGAATGGCAGGAGGCAACCCTGAAGATTGATTCGACCAATCTTACCTATTCCGAGGCCTCTTATGAACTGGTGAAAACCATGCGGGCCTCAGTCCTGGTGTTAGGGCCGCTTCTGGCCCGTCTGGGGAAGGCAAAGGTCTCTCTGCCCGGTGGTTGTGCCATTGGGGCCAGGCCCATTAATTTTCATATCAAGGGATTTGAGCAGTTAGGGGTGACCTGTCGTCTGGAGCAGGGGTATGTGGATGCGGAGATTGATGGGCGGATGCGGGGTGGTACCATCTATTTTGACGTGCCATCGGTTACCGGCACGGAAAATCTGGTGATGGCCGCCGCGCTTGCGCAAGGGACAACGATCATCAAGAACGCGGCGCGGGAGCCGGAAATCGGCAATCTTGTAGATATGTTGACGGCCATGGGCGCGGAGATTGAAGGGCGCGATACGGATCGGCTGACCATTCATGGGGTTGAGAGACTCTATGCCGCTGAAAGTGAGATTATCCCTGATCGGATTGAGACAGGTACTTATTTGATCGCAATTGCTGCCACCGGCGGTGAGGCCACGGTGACTGACTGTAACCCCGCGCATCTCCCCTCTTTGCTGGAAAAATTGCGGGCAGCAGGGATGGAGGTCAAAGAGGCGGAAAATGCAATCACCCTGAATGCCACAGGGGGAAGGCCAGTCAAGGCTGTTGATATTACAACCATGCCTTATCCCGGGTATCCAACGGACCTGCAGGCTCAGTTCATGGCCCTCATGGCCCTGAGTGACGGGGTCTCGATGGTTCATGAAACGATCTTTGAAAACAGATTCATGCATGTGGCTGAGTTACACCGGATGGGGGCAGATATCACAATCGATGGCCGTATTGCCGTGGTCAAAGGGGTGGGCAGGGCTGGTTTTAAAGGCGCGCCGGTTATGGCCACTGATCTGAGGGCAAGCTCATCACTGGTGATTGCTGGCCTGGCTGCAAAGGGCAGAACCGAGATTTCCCGAATCTATCATCTGGAGCGTGGTTATGAACAGATGGTGGAAAAATTGACTGCCCTGGGAGCTACGGTCTGGAAAGAACAGGAATGAATTCAGCGTAATGACTGGATTTTCCATAAAAAAAGCCGCTCATTTGAGCGGCTTTTTTTATGGAAAGAAAAAAACTTAAAAATCAATTATGTTCTTTCTGGGTAAAGGTCTTGCCAAATACCCGTTCACCCAGAAGAAACCCAAAGGCAACAACACCGATGCCACCAGCAATGACCCCGAATTCAAAAATGGAGGGGACATAGCTGAAAGCGGATGGCAGGCCATCCCAGCCAAGATTCTGGGGAACGATTTGTCCGGCGACAACAAGGTCATAGCGGGCCACAAACTGGCCGACAAGAACGAGAGCTCCGGCCATGGCCATCATTCCGGCATTTTCAAGCCGTGACAGGATGATCAGCATCATGGGAAGAAGAAGGCCAACACAGACCTCCAGAACCCAGAAATTAATGGGCCTGGCTCCAATGGCACAGCCACCGGGCAGAGAGACCTTTGCCTTTCCCAGACGGGCCAGAAGCGGCCCTAAAACCAAAACCGAGGCCCGCATGGTTTTCACCAGGTCATAGGATGCTTCGGAATAGGTAAGATTGGTCGAATCAATCTTCAGGGTTGCCCCCTGCATTTCCCAGGTGATCCCCAGGGATTCAAGAAGACGAAGAATCGTCCGCGTATCACGTAGATCAGGAACGTTGGTCAGGGTATGAACCCCTTCCGCCAACAAGGTTGCGGCAATAAGAGGCAGGGCCGCATTCTTGGCGCCGCTGATCCGCACCGTACCGTATAAGGGCCTTCCGCCTTCAATAACTAGTTTTTCCAT
>JANMTN010000112.1:0-8321 GCA_031390685.1 Desulfobulbaceae bacterium | reverse complement strand
CAGAGCAAAGCGATCAGCAGCAACCGTCAGTTGTTGGACGTCCTGGACGCTTTTCCCGGCTTTGTCCTGGTCCTCAATTATACCCAGCAGATTGTTTTCGCCAATCAGTCCTTTCTGTGTTTCCTTGGGGTAACGTGCCTTGCCGAGGTGCTGGGGAAAAAACCGGGGGACGCCCTGGTCTGTGAGCATGCCGTGCAAAGCGCTCTGGGCTGCGGCACCACCGTCTTCTGCTCCCATTGTGGCGCGAGCAAAGCCATTCCCCTTTTGCATCAGCCGGAAAACGCCGCAGCCCAGGAATGCCGGATCAGGCAGGAGGGCAGCGGCAAGTCCTTTGACTTCCGGGTGCAGACTGCGCCCTTCCCCGGTGACGACGACAGCCTCTACCTCTTCTTTCTCACCGATATCTCCCATGAAAAAAGGCGGCGGGCCCTGGAGCGCATCTTCTTTCACGATGTGGCTAATATTGCCACCGGCATGGTGGGCTTAAGCCGGACCCTCTGCGAAAAAGAGCTGGGTGCGGAAAAGAAGAAGAAGTTTCAGGATGTTCTCCACCGCTATGCGCATCGGCTGACCGACGAGGTCGAGGCGCAGCGCGCCCTGGCGGCGGCGGAAAATAACGACCTGCATCTGCAGGCCGGACCCTGCGCAAGTCTTGCCCTGCTTGATGAAGTGGCTGCCTTTTACAACAGAATTGACAACGATCAGAGCAGCAGGGTGGAAATTGCAGCCGATGCCGCGGCCACTGAGTTTTTCACCGACCCGCGGCTTCTGCACCGCATCCTGATCAACATGACCAAGAATGCCATCGAGGCCTCCCCCCGAGAGGCTGTGGTCCGCCTCGGCTGCGAGCAGGCTGGAGATGACGTGGATTTCTGGGTCTACAACCAGGGTTGTATGACTGAGAAAGTGCAGCTGCAGATCTTCCAGCGCTCCTTCTCCACCAAGGGCCCGGGACGGGGCCTCGGAACCCACAGCATCAAACTGCTGGGCGAGCGTTACCTGAAAGGGAAGGTCAGCTTCACCTCCTCGCCGGATAAAGGCACCACCTTCCGTTTCCGCTGTCCCCGCAATATAGAGACAGCCAACTTCTGACACATTCCTTGCCGGCATTGGAAGGCATTTTGCAGCCGTTGATGGCAAACATCTCCCTGCCGATCAGGACCAGGTCATCGCAGACCAGCAGTATATCCCGGAAAAGACGAATGACCTCTTTGTGCATGGAGGAAATGAATTTGGTAATGGTGGTGAAGTGGGGTGGATATCAGGCAGAAGTGGTTTGGGGTCGGACCAAGGCAAGGCGCTGAATTTTATCAGACAATTAGTAAAAAAATCGGCAAATTTGAGTTATGCGACGCAGTGAAACGGAGTCCGCACAAGTAATTCGTTATGTGTTGCCCCTTATTTCTTAACGATAATTCCATTTTTTGAGTCCCCTGAATGATGCAGTATCACTGGAACGTTTGTGTCAAACAAGCTGTTTGCAAATTTTACAAGCAACCAAAATACCATTATCGGCAAAACTATAACTTGAATGACAAATACCCCAATATACAGAAAGGCAAGTTTCAGAAGGTTCTCTACAATACTGCCCGCGTTGCTGACTGTGGCAACAATTGCATCTTTAAACTCCATTGATTTGCGCTGAATGAATGAGGCGTTATTCTTGATGGTTCCCAAGATACCGTCAATCTCCGGCAGTGAAAATTCCATTAATTTGTCAAGTTCCACCGCCCCGGCCGCCAGTTCTTGATTTGCATTCAATATTTTGTCTGCAAAAAAATTTTCCTGGATGTAGTTGTTGGCAAGAGCTGATATCGGAAGGGCAAACCGGGCAATGAGAATCAATAAAATGATCTTCACTATGGTTTTGTGAATAGTGGCTAATTTTGCGTTTTCGAACCAACTGAGAACAGAAAAGATAAAGAGAAACATGGCAACTATTGGCGGCGCAATAGCCACACCAATCTCAAAGGCCAGTTTCTGAACCCCCAGTGATGTAATCGCCGTCACGAGCACATCAGACACACGTTCAACCATATCATCAATCGGGTCCAGGGCCTGACCTACAGCCAATGTTACTCCTACGCCCGCGGGTTCCAGATTCAGGCTTGAATCCTTTACAATTGAAACAGAGGCGTTGATAACCCTGCATGTTGCATACGCAACGCCGGCTTTAGTTATGGCCTCACGAAAGTAATCGTCAGTTACGTTGTCTAATAAGGGGAGCCTTAACCCGGGGGAAAAGAAAAGCAATATCGCCACCAAGGCCGTAATAGATGCTCTTGCTGCTTTTTGTATTTTTGTCGTTTTCATTTCGTTTTTTGTATGTGCAACGACCAAGCTAAGATGCACGCGTCGTTCTTGAGCACATTGTTACGTGTTTTTTTTGTCTTGTACCCAACCAACTCTATAAGAATCAATGATACCGATCAGCCAACAAATGAATATTACTACTGTAGCAATATTGAGTAGTTGAGCTTCAACACCAGTTGATTGTTTTGACACCAATTCTGTAATTGCCGTGACATCCAGTTGGACATCACCGCTTTGAATTTTTTCCACTATTTGTAAAGACCTCTCTACCGCCTTTGAAATCACATAGGAGATCCCGGCTAATGAAGCGCCAACTAAGACCACACCAGGAATATACCTTTTTAAGTAAATATGCCCGACACCTGGAAATATAAAAGCCGATAACAGGGCGGCTTTCATTGACTTTTTCATTTATGAATGACCGTGTAAAGTATTATTGGTATGAAGAAACATAAAAGTACGCCCCCGTGTTTACGTCCTAAGACGTTCTTGTAAAATCAAACACCTAAGATGAGTTACTTAAGGCATCCATAATGGCAAATACTGTCGTCCAGACGGCGATGACCGGGTAGGTTGCCATATTTCTATTTAATTTTGATTTGCATGGGCTCTCCATGGTTCCTTATGCTACCCATAAGCCGCGTGCGTCAGCGAGTCGGACTTGATGGCGTTATTAATGCGAAGAGAATCGGTGGGAAATGTCATGAAACCGCCTTTTGCCGCCTACGACCCAAGAAGGCATTTTCCTGAACTGTTTTGTCCCTCGTACTGCCGCGCCTCGATAAGGTTACCCTCCGGGTCACGAAAATATATCGACGTTCCAGTGCCGTGTGCGCCCCAGCGTGGAACCGGGCCTTCTTCTATCTCGACATTGTTGGCCTGAAGTCGCTCCAGAAGTTTTTTCCACGCCTCCTTGTTCAAGACAATACAGAAATGGTTCAATCTCCCACGACCCTGACCAGTCCCAGGACTTTTCTGCCACATCTTTTCCGGAAACAGGTCGATAATCGTATCCGCATTCAGTCGCACAGACGGAAATGGCGCGTCTCCTGTGCGGTATTCCTCCAGTCGTTCAGTCGCAAAGAGAAGTACCTTCGAATAGAAAGTGATCATCTTCTCATCGTCTTCCACATTTAAAACGATGTGATCCATTAAACATTCCATCTTTAATCCTTTCGAAAAAGTCATGGCTTGATCAGGGGCACTTCCTCTATTCTTAAAAATGGGGGATGTGTCGCTGATTTTCAGTTGAATTATTCAAGAACCCATGGTCTTGGCAGGTAATCTCCTTGAGTCGTTATCAGCTGCTTTTTCTCGTAAAGGGCATAAGCCACATCTGCCAGAAGCCGAGATCCTCAAATTTATGATGTGAACCAATGCCGATTAAGATCATGGACTGATCTATACCCCAGGTCAATGTGCCGAAAAACCGGTCCCAAAAAGAAAACAGCACGCCATAATTGGAGTCTCGTTCTTTTATTTTTACAGAATGGTGCACGCGGTGCATCGAGGGTGGTATAAAAAACAAAATCCATAATTTTTCAAAAAAAGGATTTATCCTGATACTGCTGTGATGAAACTGTATGGAGAGGTTAACCAGTATTTCGAAAAGCATGTAAGTAATAAAAGAAATGCCCAATGAATAGACAACCATCATGCGCACAAGACCGGACATAAGAAGTTCGCCGATATGAAAACGGCTGGCAGTAGATACATCCAGATTCATATCTGAGTGATGGACCCGATGGAAGCGCCAGAAAAGCGGTACAACATGGTTAAGCAGGTGCCAGATATATAAAACAAAATCAAGTATCAAAATTCCAAAAACCATTTTCAACCAGTCCGGCATGGCGAATGAATTTAACAGCCCGAGTTGGTGGCTTTTTGTCTGCATCATAATTTCTGTAAGAACAGAAAAATATATTAGATAATAAATTGAACCGTTAATGATGGAAAGCGGCAGATTCGTCAGCCAGCGTTTCATCTTGGATACGCTGTTTTGCCGATAAGGAAGCCATAACTCCAGCACAAGAAATAAAGATAATCCTGCCCAGTAAAAAATCGTCTTTAACGTATTAATATCAGGAAATGTATTAATATTCAAAACAACACCCCATTGGAGCGGCTCCCACTCGTCTGGAGCCGCATTTCATGTAGAGGAAAATGCAGAGCCGCTGCTAACCAAGCAGCCATGCCATGAGGTTTTTTTGTGTGAACCATTCCTCGCCAAGCGACTAAACGCAGATAGGCAGCAAAACGCCGGAGAAGAGTCCTGATTCTGTTCTATTAGAACTCTTGGAGGTTTACCGCCACAGCAGCGATGACAAGTGCAGCCAGAAAAATCATCCCTGCATCAACAAGGTCGCAGAGCAATGGTAGGTTTAATGATCTTTGCATCTATTGCTTTTAGTTTTTTTTGTTGATAGGTGCAAGGGAACGCAGGGTAATCCGCAGTGGTCGGCACCTGTGGGGTAATCACCTTCCAATTTGCCACATGCCTACCAAGACCTGACCTCGCAGGATCATTTAGCCGATAGAGCCGCCAGGATCTCGCGCAGGTGGTCGATGTGGAACTGGATGTGGTATTCGCCCAGACCGTAGATCATCCCTTCAAGAGTTGGGTACTCGCCCAGCGACGAATCTTTTAGCATCGGGATGTGCGCTTTTCGTCCCAGCTGTTCTTCGCTGAGTTCGGCGGCAAGGTTGGCGACGCGCTCGTAATTCTTCTCGCACTCCACGACAAGTTCGCCAAAGCTCATGCGAGCTCGAATTTCGGTAAAAAACGGGTTCTCGGTATCAAGATCTAAGGTGGGGGTGTCGCTGTCGAGAAAGGCCCTGAGGATCGGCAGGTGTCCCATCCCTTCCGGCCCGCTCAGGTGAGAAAGAATCTGCTTGGGTGACCACCTGTCCTTCGGAGCGCGCGAGGCCAGGTTCTCGTCCACGCCCTGGCATACCTGTTTCAGCCCCTGAACCTTCTGCCGGATATCTTGCGCCAGCTGGTTTCCACGTGACGTTGCCATGGTGTGTCCTCCTTGTGTTGCTCATCTGCTTTCCCATATTTTACCTCAGCTCGTCCCATAGGTCCATGGCTGGGGATTGGCAGCCTTGACCCACTTCATGAGCCAACCTGCCCAGTTCCTCGATGGCCCGGTAACAACGGCCACTTTGCCCGCCCCCATGCCCTTCCTGAAGCGTCTCCCCACTCAGCTAACGTAAAGTTGCGGGGCGCGCCACTTTTGGCGCGGCCCGCTTGACCGCCATGTTATGCATTGGTATAAGAAATCATAGTTTCTCACCAATTATCCTTCGCATGCTTATCACATAGAATGCAGGCCGATCATATTTCCCTCAGTGTCGTACACCAGTGCAATAAAGCCATGTTCGCCGATGGACATTTTTTCTTTAGAGATACTGCCCCCATTAGCGGCGGCACGCTCGGCCTCAACAGCACAGTCTTCGCAGGCGAAGTACACAAGCGTGCTATTACCACCGGAGGGGCAGCCTGCCATTTTCACCAAGGCACCTGTTGCACCGTAGCTTTCCATGGAACTCGGGAATGCCCACATTTCCAGGTCAGGAAAGGTCTTTAGATTTGGATTGGGTAGGTGACTAAGTTCGCCTTGAAACACGGCTTCGTAAAAGGCTTTGGCGCGCGGCATGTCTTGCACATAGATTTCAAACCAAATGATTGGGTTCGCTTTCATGATTTCTCCTCGAAAGTGATGATGATGGAATGGCCTAACGTAAAGGTAAGGGGCGCTGCGCGGCTTTATCGCATAGCGTCCGGTTGACTGCCGGGTTGGGCGTCTGGTAAGACTTGGGCTGCTTCAGCATGCAGCTTTAGGCCTAGTGCGCTGACTACGTTCAGGATGGTGTCGAAGCTCGGTGCAGAGAGGACTTGGATGCGTGCTCGGGTGAAGGTCACTAAGGCTGTCGATACACTGCTCATAGGTTTCAGTTTTGCGAATTTTCAGCATGATAAACCGTAGCCCCGTGGATACACTTTGTCAAGGCTGTGATTGCTCCGAATTAGACGCCCTTCTTGCGCGTCGGGTTGGGCGCAATTATTCCGCAGTGTGTTCTGCTGTTTTCTCAAGGGTTTTTTTGCTATTTCATAGCACTCATCAACGTGTGCATTTCCAACATACATCATTGCTGCACCACTTAAAGCGGCAGCTGCGGCTTGGCCTGCAAACGGAAGGTATTTGAGGATTTGTTTAGCGGCCATGCGAACGCCAACTTTTTTTAGAGCCGCCAAAATAAGTTGCTTTGTAATTAACTGACCAACCAAAGTGCTACCAGCTCCAAATTTTCGATTTACAGTGGATTGCTTCTAATTCTTCTATTGATCGAGATAACACATTTTTCTCCTTGGTAGTGCCCAACGTTTCACTTGCGGGGCGCGCCGCGTCTGGAGGGAGCGTCCCTCTCGAACGCAATGTTAGGCAACTATGGATTCTTGACCAGCACGGCGGCCTGATACCTAGTCAACAATTGAGGGTCTTCGATTGACCCATGATGATGAACTTGCTTCCAATGACCACCTATTTTCTTGAAGATGCGGCTAGTGCGGATGGCAAGTGTTATTTCTTCGCCACTCAAGCGGAAATACCCTCGTTCTCTCCCTACGGCGTAAAACATCTCTGCTGTTTCGTGGAGGGTGTAGTCAAAATACTCGACATAGACTGCCGCAGGGCCGTTAAAGATTCGCTCATAAACTGGCTGTATTTCAGCCCACCCGCGCTTGATGCCGCCCAGCGGGTTGTCCATCGCAATGTCGTCTGTCTGCGCCCAGTTGACCGACATCATTTGCATGTTACCTGAATTGAAGGCGCAATAAAATTGAACGACTGCTTGGTACGCAGATGCAATATCTTCTTGCGCTTCCTGGCCCGTGATGGGTTTCTGTACTGGTTGCATTTTTGCCCCTTATCTTTTGTTGAACAGGATACTCTTTCGATAATCCGTTCCGGGCAAGACTCATCGCCTAACGTAAATAAATTGACAGGCTGATCTGGCGAGACTTTTCCGGACAAATAAATTACGCAACTTTTTGATAGCCGCCTCATAGGCTGCTGGACTCAAGTATCGAAAGTGAACCCCTGAGTCAAGACAAAAATCAACTGAGTTTAAGCTGTACATTCGACTTCAATCGCAGCTGGACGGCGCTGCCCCGGTTTAGCCTTTGCTGTTACTTCTGCCCCCCACTGCACAAGGAAATTTATCCACAATCATCGCACCGCCGCCCATCCCAGTTCGATACACGACATCGGGCGTCTTTTGCCCCAACGATTGATGCGGACGCGTCCAGTCAGTAGGAGCGTCAGCCATAAGGCCCCGTCATAGGTCATCTTGGCCGGCATCTCCAGCAGGTGGCAGAGCGCCATCCCCATAGTCAGCGCCGCTAACATGATGGTTACAAACCGCCAGTTTCTTACAAGCATAAACACTTCTCGCTTTAAAAGTTGCCTAACGTCAAATTTAGGCTCAAACCAATAAGCCGACATACACAACCGAGGCGACGAAACTGAGTATACTGCGCACAGCATGAAGTTTGCCCCACTTCTCTAAAAGCGCGCGAGTCTCACTCGAAGCCAGATCGCGACCGGGCGTTAGCAACTGGTGATTGGTAGGCATTATTGCGATGAACGTGAATGGAACAACTAAGCCGATAAACACCGCACCGACAAGCCACATGACACCTCCACCGAGCAACCAAACCGCGAGGCCGCTAAGAAAGCCGAGAATGGCTAGAGAGGCCTGCATGACTGTCGCACGCTTATAGCTCGGTGCCCAAACGGTTGCGGCGGTTTTCGTGTCACAGCCCATTCGTGCGGGATGCTCAACGAAATTGATGTAGATGGCGGCTCCGGTGAAGAGAGTAGTACTCAATGTCGCAATAAACTGAAAGGCGGTAATCATGCATGCTTACCCATCTTTTTCTGTTGCCTAACATTCGAATTCAGGCGCCGGCGTAGCCGGTCGCCTGCAATGACTTGTTAGCCGTC
>JANMTN010000104.1:0-1915 GCA_031390685.1 Desulfobulbaceae bacterium | reverse complement strand
GCTTGTGCTCCTTGATCTTCTTTTTGATAACCTCCTGGGCATCCTGGGAACAGGAGTAGAGATTTTCGGTATAATAGGTGACATTCTTCATATCCCCGGCGTAATTGGCAACCGCGGCCACATCCACCACCGAGCTGATATTGATGCCGCAATGGCAGACAAAAACGCCGATCCTGGCCTCATCGTCGGCAGCAACCTTCTGCTCCTCAGGATAAGTCTTGATCTCCACTCCTTTGCCCCGCACCTGTTTCAGGGACGCGGCGGCCAATGAGGCGGCAGCCGATGACTGGGTAACCGATTCCGGGATATCTTTTGGTCCCTGGAAGGCACCGGCCACCACAATCCCTTCCTGGCTCGTCTGCAGGGGGTTGAAGCTGTTGGTAGCACAAAAGTCATATTTATTCAGATCAATCCTGGTGATATCGGCTATCTTTTGTGCATCTTTGGGCGACTCAAGCCCCACCGACAGCACTACCATATCAAAGGGTTCAAACTTGTGCTGGCCATCAAGGGTCGCATAGGTCAGTTGCAGGCGGTTCTCCCACGGGGTGACATCCGCCACCTTGGCCCGGACAAACTTGATGCCGATGGCCTCGGCCCGCTCACGGGCGGCGTCGAAATCCTTGCCCTGGGTCCGGATATCCAGGTAGAAGATGGTGATATCCACCTCAGGATCATGTTCCTTGGTCACCAGCGCCTCTTTGATGGCGTACATGCAGCAGACCGAAGAACAATAGCCGTTATTGCAGCCGATATCACGAGAACCGACGCACTGAATAAAGGCCAGCCGCTTGGGATGTCTGCCATCGGAGAAGCACTTGATCTCGCCCATGAAGGGGCCGGAGGCCGTGGTCATCCGTTCAAACTCAAAGGCGGTGACCACATCCGGGTGCTTGCCGTAGCCGTACTTGGCCAGGGTCTCGGGAGCAATCTTGCCAAAACCGGGAGAGAGGATCACCGCCCCGATCTTCAGGGTGCGCTCTTCCGGCTGCTGCTTAAAATTAATGGCATGACTCTGACAGACCGGCACACAGATCTGACAGGTCTCATGCTGCAGAAAGAGACAGGAGCTCGGATCGATGTAATAGGTGGCAGGCACGGCCTGGGCGTAATCAATATGGATGGGCCGGGTAATGGCCAATCCCTCATTGTAGGGATCTACATGGTGCCTGGGGCAATACTGGGTACACAACCCGCAGGCTGTACAGGCATCGGCATAGATATAGCGCGGCCGCAGATTGATCGTTGCTGTGAAATTTCCTGCTGTTCCTTCCAATGCCAGAAGATCAGCATTGGTCAACATTTCAATATTGGGAGACCGACCGGCCTCTACCAGCTTTGGCGCCAGGATTCAGAGTGAGCAGTCATTGGTCGGAAAGGTCTTGTCAAGCTGGGCCATGACCCCGCCGACAGCCGGTGATTTCTCAACCAGATAGACATAAAAACCAAGCTCAGTCAAATCAAGCGCGGCCTGTATTCCGGCGATGCCTCCGCCCAGAACCATCACCGATCCTTCCCGGTGATTCATTGCTTTACCCATAATAATGTTACTCCTGAAAAATGATCGTTTGGTCTCTATTAAGATTCCCTGATATTATGCTTCAATTTTAGAGACCTTGATCGCACAGATTTTGTACTGGGGACTGCGCGAAAGCCGGTCAAGACTGTTTATGGTCAGGTTATTCACAGGAACTTCTGCAAAGTGATACGGAATGGCAATGGTGCCGACCTGCGAACGATCAGTTATTCTGGCACGAAGCTGTATCGTTCCGCGCCGTGAGCTGATCTCAACCGTGTCCAGATCAGCAATGCCGAGCCGCGTGGCATCCTCCGGATTCATCTCGGCCAAGGCCTCCGGACACAGGGCCTCAATCTCCGGGGTCTTCCGGGTCATGGAGCCGAAATTGTACTGGGG
>JANMTN010000093.1:0-18194 GCA_031390685.1 Desulfobulbaceae bacterium | reverse complement strand
TCTTGTGGAAAGGGCGTTTTGTTTGGCCGATTTATAGACTTGCAGAATGCAAAGAATATCCATATCGGAAATAATGTGGTTATCGGCAATCATTGTTGTTTGCTGGCAGGTGTTGATGGGAACGGTCAATCCATTATGATTGAAGACAATGTTTTTATCGGTATAGGGACTCTTCTGCAGGCTGAGGCCGGGACTGTCCTTCTCAAAAAAGGGACGAATCTGGGAAGTGAGTGTCGTGTGGTTGCCAGGACATCTGTAATTATTGGCCATAATGTGTTGATGGCCGCATATTGCGTTATCGGGTGCGAGTGCTGTTCTTCTGAAGATATTCAGAGTAATGCCTTCACAAAGATTGGTGATAATGTCTGGCTTGGAGCAAGGAGTCAGGTCTTATCTGCTATACATATAGGTAAAGGGGCCATTATTGGCGCTCATGCCATGGTAAATAGAGACATTAGTGCCTATGGTGTCGCCATGGGATGTCCTGCTTCCATCGTGCGCTACAGGAAATGAATGAAAAAATGTATGCATGACAGGGCTCAATGAGTTTTGAACAGCTTGATCAGCAGGTAATCGTTCAGGGCTTGTGTGTTCGCTGCGGCTTGTGTGTTGGTGTCTGTCCGGTGCTGGCAATTGGACTTGATGATGATGGCTATCCGCAATTAACGGGAAAATGTACAGGCTGTGATTTTTGTAATTCCAGCTGTCCGGGAGGAGATGTCGATCTCCCCGCTTTGTCACGGAGGATTCATGGGGTTGACTATGATCCTTTGAGTCTGCAAGGATATGTCGAAAATATGTATGTGGCCTATCCTGGCGACAATGCGGTGAGGGAAGCCGGAGCCAGTGGCGGGGTTGTCACCGGCCTGCTCCTCTATCTGTTGAAAAGCAAGAAGATTGACGGCGCTGTTGTTGCCGGTATGGATCCTGAAAAACCGTATTGTACGAAAGGGGTGCTGGCGACAACAGCTGAAGAAATTATTGCCGCCGCCAGGTCAAAGTACAGTGTCACGCCGTCAATGGATGTGCTGAGATTCATGCGCAAAAGTAAAGGCCGTTTTGCGGTGGTCGGATTGCCCTGTCAGATTCAGGGCTTGAGGAAGCTGGAAGAGGTTGATCCCTCTTTATCCGCAAAAATATTTTGTATTTTGGGCTTGTACTGTCATTGTAATCTGGAACGTAATGCCCCAAAAGAGGCTATTGAGGCAAGGGATATTGACCTTGATGATGTGGCGCGTTTTGATTTCAGGGGTGGTGTCTGGCCTGGAAGATTTCAGGTGACCAGAAAAGATGGAGCAATCATTCCTCTTTATTCAATAAATCCGACAACGGTGTTAAATGTGTTGTTCCGTCTGTATGGGGCCAAGCGCTGTTTCGTATGTGTCGATGCCCTTGCTGAATATGCTGATTTAAGTTTTGGAGATTTCTGGGCCCGTGACTATAAAGGTTCATTGTCCGAGATGGAGCGATGTACCCTTGTTTCCCAGCGGACTGGAACCGGAGCTTCCATCTTGCAGGAAGCTGTGGCCGATGGGGCGATTATACTGCAGAGATTACCTGAAGAACGGGCGTCAAAGCGAATTTTGAATATGGCTCGTGGAAAAAAACAGAAAGCCTGGGTGCGGCTTATGAACAGAGCAGGAAGAAAGGAAGCAATTCCCAGCTATCATTTTGCGGTACCAGAACCATCAGCTAAGGCGAGGCGTTCTGTCTTCATGTATGATCTTTATCAATTGCTGCACGGAACCCCTCTGCGAAAATTTGTTTTGAAGATATTTTTTTCTCCGGTTGGAGGTGTTATCGATTCCCTTAATCTCCGCCGTAAAAGATGGTTTTGCAATTATCATGGCAATTAGAATGCCTTTTTTGGAATCCTTCTTTGCTGGAAGCTTTGAAGCACAGTATGAATTAAAATCAGATAGTTAACTTAGCTTAATCATGGCTATATGGCTCTTATTAATAGGTTGATGAGAGGGAAAAATGGAAAACAGCGTAGATGTCTCTGTGGTGATTCCTCTCTATAATGAAGAGGGGAATGTTGCTGAGCTGTATCGTGAATTGAAAGATGTCCTGAACCGAGAAAAAATTTCCCATGAGATTCTTCTGATTAATGATGGCAGCAGCGACCGCACCACGCAATTGATCAGTGAGCTTCAGGCCCAGGACCCTTGTGTGACGGTGATCAATTTCAGAAGAAATTTTGGTCAGACTGCAGCCATGTCAGCCGGTTTTGATTATGCCCGTGGTGATGTCATTGTTACCATGGATGGGGACCTGCAGAATGACCCTGCCGATATTCCGGTGCTGCTGGCAAAGATTGCCGAGGGGAATGATGTGGTGACTGGTTGGCGGTTTGCGCGCAAGGATCCGTTTATAAGTAGAAAATTGCCTTCCATGATAGCCAATAAGATCATATCGTTCATCACCGGAGTGCATCTGCATGATTATGGCTGCACCCTTAAGGCGTTTAAGAAGGAGATAACGCAACACATTAAATTGTATGGTGAAATGCATCGTTTTATTCCGGCCATTGCCAGCGGCATGGGAGCTTGTATCGCTGAGGTCAAGGTGAATCATCGAGCAAGGAAGTATGGCGCCAGTAAATATGGGATTTCCAGAACCGTGCGCGTCATTCTTGATCTGGTTACCGTCAAGTTTCTCCTCAGCTATTCCAACCGGCCTCTCCATGTCTTTGGGTTGATTGGGATGATTTCTTCCAGTCTGGGCTTTTTTTTGCTGCTGCTCCTTGGTATCCAGCGTCAATTTTATGGTATCCCCATGGGTGATCGTCCGATGTTGATGATGGCTGTACTGATGATTTTTATTGGCGTTCAGTTCGTTACTATTGGGCTAATCTCGGAGATTCAGGTCCGAACGTATCATGAATCCCAGAACAAACCCACTTATTACGTGAAAAATATATTGCGAGAAGAATAGGAGCTGATCATGTTTGCCATTTCTTTTTTGAGAATGAGAAATGTTGTCGTGCTGGCAACATTGGTTTTTATGTTTTTGGGGGTGGAGGTGTTGTTGCTCTCGGTTGTCTCTGTCCCCGAGGCTTGGAGTGCTACGGTTCCAGTGACAGAGATTTTTCATCAACAGGTATCCTCTTTTTTGGAGGGAAGTTCGTTACCGATAGAAGTAGCTGTCACGGATCCTGCCGGGGTGACAGGGGTGCGATGTTATTTTCGTTTTGACAGCTCTTTACCCTTTGCTTATAGTGAAATGACGGGGGCCAGGAATAATGTCTTCACGACGCAACTGCCGGTGGCGATAGCAGCAGTTCAGAAGATAGAATATCTATTCCTTGTGGTGAATGGTCAGAAACAGGCGATTCTTTCACCAACTTTTACATTGAACAGGAAGAGTGGTAACGTTCAGTCAGCTGAGGTGCAAAACCTTGTTCCGGAACAGTATCAGTTGAAATCAGAAGTTGCTGCTACGGCCGCTGCAAAAAATCTCTTTTTGCAGCCTGACAATGTCCAGATTTCTCTTGTCCCACAACAGGATCATTATGGGGTATTGGCCGGCCTTTATTCCAGAGAACAAATAGGAACTGAGGTTGCTGCCGGTTATTTCGGTTCTTTTCGTCTCGATCCCCAGAGAGGGATGATGGCGGTGAAGGGCTATATTGTTCTTCGCCATTCAAGTGATCTTTCATTGTCCCAGGAAAAAAGTACAGTTGCCAAGGCAACGGTTGTTGAGGTACCGGTGCCTGTCGAACCGGTGCCTGTTCCGAATATCTCTGGAGATGATTGGACCGGATATTTTTGGAGAAGTGATTATTTCGCAGGAACTTTTGTCCCGATAACGGCCACTGTGATCCAGGCAGCAGATGGTCTGGTGAGCATTACCACAAGCAAGGAAAATGTGGGCTATTATTTCGAGGGAAATATTGACATCACTGGCCATATGCTGGTTTACGATGCCTATGATGGTGCAGACTGGTCAACCTTCGAGGGGCCGGCCACAGATGTGTATATCATGATTGAAGATTACACCGAATTGCCAACATTGAAAGACCCTGATCCTCCTAGGAACATTATAAAGCTGACGCGTGGTCCAAGGCCAAAACTCCCTCTGGCGGCTATTTCTTTGCTGCTTACCGGAGCGCAATGAAAGGACTTGAGTATGTCGGTATCTTTTCATCTCATTTGATTTTCTGCTACCATTAACAATAAACATTCAATATGCACAAGCAGCAACCCCCTGTCGATATCGTTATTCCTAATTTTAACGGGGTTGCATTTCTCGAAACGTGTCTTCGTTCGATCGCCAGGCAGACGTATCCTTTCTTCTCCATCATTGTTGTTGATAATGGTTCTGTTGATAATTCCCTGGAGTTTATCAGAAAAGAGTATCCGTTTGTTCATCTCATCGTGTGGCCGCAGAATAAAGGATTCAGTCCAGCGGTCAATGCCGGTATTTCTGCCGGCAACTCCCCATTCATCTTTCTTCTAAATAATGATACCGAGCTGGAGATGGACTGTCTGGAGCAACTGGTGAAGGCGGCAATTCTTCAGGATGGATATGATTTTTTTGCCTCTAAAATGCTAAGTTATCGTGATCGTCATATCCTTGATGGCGCTGGTGATGGTTTTCTCAGGGGAGGGGTGGGGTACCGCTTGGGGACAATGGAGGATGACGATGCGCGCTATAGTCGCCCAGGAAGGGTCTTTGGCGCTTGTGCCGGGGCAGCCTTGTATCGCCGAGAATTATTTGATGCCATTGGTCTTTTTGATGAAGATTTTTTTGCCTATCTGGAGGATGTTGATTTTAATGTAAGGGCCAACAGTCGTGGTAAAAAATGTTATTATGTGCCTGATGCCAGGGTGTTTCATATCGGCAGTGCCACCACCGGATCAAAAATAAATAGCTTTACCGTCAGATTGTCTACGAGGAATAATTTGAATTTACTGGTCAAAAACTATCCTCCGGCCTTATTTTTTCGATTTGGCCTTGCTCTTCTTATCTACCAGTTCTTCTGGCTTATTTTTGTCGTGAAAAAAAGACAATTTCCGGCATACGTGAGTGGTGTGGCGGAGTTTGTTGGCAATCTTCCTCTTATGTTGAAAAAACGGAAAGAAGTTTTAGCAGGAGGCACACTTACTACCGAGGAGCTTGCGGCAATCATGATTGCCGCAGAACGTGACGTGATCTGTTCCATTATGCATCGACGGCAGACACAGGGGAAAACGAACCGGCTCTTGTCTCTTTATACCCGTTTGTTTCTTTGATGCTGCGAGTTTCATGATGCAAGAAGTTTCTGCTATTATTGTCAGCCATAATTCAGATCGTGTGTTGCCGCGTTGTCTTGATGCCCTGGCTCAGCAAACTGTTGTGGTGCGGGAAATAATTATTGTTGATTGTGGTTCTGATGACCGTAACAACCTTCTGTTTCTCGGGACGCGCGAAGGATTTGCAATTATTGAAACCAGCAATATAGGTTTCTCAAGGGCAAATAACTTAGGGATGGAGTTTGTGTCTCCACAAACTGATTTTGTTATCTTTCTCAATCCTGATACCTTTTTAGCTCCTGATTTTGTGGAAACAGCCTTGGAAATTTGTCTGAAGAATCCGCAGGCAGGGATGGTTTCCGGAAAATTGGGCGGGTATGACCTCGGGCAGAATAAAGCGACTGGCAGGCTGGATTCAACGGGTATTTTCCGTAAATGGTACGGTCGTTGGTTTGATCGAGGCCAGAGAGAGCAAGACCGGGGACAATATGAGACCCCGGCGTTAGTCCCGGCCTTATGTGGAGCGCTGCTTTTTTGTCGGATGACTGCCCTGCAGGCCCTGCCTGGGCCAGTTTTTGATCCTGATTTCTTTCTGTACAAGGAGGATATTGAGCTCAGTCTGCGCATGAGAAAGGCGGGATGGCAGCTTCTCTATCATCCGAGGCTGTTGGCTTATCACGGTCGTGGCTGGAATAAAAAAAGAGGGACAATACCTGTCGGACTGCGATGTATGGCGGCCGCGAATGAGATCCTGCTTTACAAAAAACATCCCTCACCCTATATGATATGGGCCTGGTTGAAATATTTGCTGGTACGATTCATCCATCTATAATTTTTTTGTATCCCTATATCAATATACTTATGGTCACTTCTGGCACTTCCGCTAATAGGCCTTTGCTGTCGGTCATCCTTCCCACGTGGAATGGCGCGGCATCTTTGCGGGAACTGCTGGGGGTGCTTTTTCGTCAGACTGTTTTATTTCATGAATTCTTGGTTGTCGATTCTTCTTCTGAGGATGAAACGGTGGCGATTGCCAAAGAGTTTGGCGCGGAAGTAGTGGTTGTTCCCCAGGAGGAATTTGATCATGGGGGAACCCGATCTATGATAGCCAGGAAGGCTCGGGGCGATATTCTGATTTTTCTGACCCAAGATGCGGTTCCTGTCTCCACGGATGCCCTGGCAAAACTTATCGAGCCCCTGCTGTCGGACGAGACGATTGCCGTCACCTATGGCCGTCAGTTGCCAAATCGTGATGCTACTATTCTTGCCGCACATCTGCGTTATTTTAATTATCCTCCGCAAGCAGTCGTGCGCAGTGTTACTGATCGCGAGCGGTTTGGGCTTCAAACCGTCTTTGCCTCCAATTCATTTGCGGCGTATCGCCGGACCGCCCTTGCGGAGGTCAATTATTTCAAGGCTGGATTGATCTTTGGCGAGGATACCTGTGCGGTTGGCCGCTTGTTGATGCAGGGGTATAAAGTTGCTTATGTGGCGGAGGCGATGGTCTTTCATTCTCATAACTATACCTGTTTGCAGGAGTTTCGACGTTCATTTGATATCGGGGTGCTGCATGTTACGGAAAGATGGCTGCTTGAGACTTATGGGCGGGCGGAGGGAAGAGGTTGGCAATATGTCCAATCTGGATTATCTTACTTCGTGAAAGTGAAAAAAAAAGCATTGTTGCCAAGTTTCTTCTGGAAAATGATACTCAAGCTTTTTGGCTATAAATTAGGACGCAATTTTCAGTTGTTGCCGCAACGGCTGGTTCCTGTCCTGAGTATGCACAGATCCTGGTGGGCCAGACACAGAGATGTGTTCGGCGGGCCATAAATAGTTTATGCCCGGTATTAATATATCTCCTTTTGTAGTTATAATCGACCATGAATATGCTGTCTGCAAATCTGCGTGAGCAAAGTTCGTCAATGGTCAAGATCTTGCATTTGCTCGATATTGTGGTGGTAGGTGGCTATCTCTGGCTGCTCCTGGCCTGGTATCAGGTGCCATGGAATTTTTATTATACCCGTTTTGTGCTCATTACCCTGGCGCTCTGTCTGATCAGCTTTCAGTCCTTTCAGTTGTATCGTTCATGGCGTGGTTGGAAATTCTATCAGGAATTTCTCGCTATCGTCAAGGCATGGGGCACGGTGGTTGGAGTCTTGTTGTTCTATTTTTTTATCTTTAAAATATCCCATGCCTATTCGCGGGTTGTGTTTCTGATCTGGTCATTAAGTACACCTCTTCTGCTCTTTCTTCTGCATGTCGTTGCCAGAAAAATTCTTTGCTATTATCGCTCCCAAGGGAAAAATGTCCGTCATGCCGTGATCGCCGGGGCTGGTGATCTCGGCATGAGACTGGCCCGAGAGGTTGAGGCTATTCCCTGGGCGGGGATTGAGGTTGTTGGTTTTTTTGATGATAAGATAAAAGGAAGTGACGCCATGCAGGTTATGGGGAAACCCATATTGGGTGATATCTCGATGATAGAGGAGTATCTGAGCTGCAATGATATCGATTATGTCTATATTGCCCTGCCCATGCGAGCCGAAAAAAAGATTTTTACGATTTTGCGGAACTGCAGGTCTTTAGGGGCACGCATCTATCTGGTCCCTGATCTTTACACCTTTGGTCTGCATCATGCTGAGATCCAGTCCCTGGGCAACCTGATGATCCTTAATTTCAACCCGAATACAGAATGGAAACGTGGATTTGATCTGGTGTTTGCCAGTATGGCCCTGTTTTTTACCCTGCCCGTGACCCTGATTATTACCTTGTTGATTAAACTGGAAAGCAGGGGCCCGGTTTTTTATCGCCATAGCAGGATCGCCGCTGCTGGTAAAGAGTTTGACTGTTTGAAATTCCGGACAATGTGTGAAGGGGCCGAGGAGAAATTGCAGACCATGCTGGCGCAAGATACTGTCTTACGTGAAGAATGGCAACGCACCTTCAAGCTCAAAAATGACCCCAGAGTGACCCGGATCGGCCGTTTTTTACGGAGAACTAGTCTTGATGAGCTGCCTCAGTTTCTGAATGTCCTGAAGGGAGAAATGAGTGTAGTGGGGGCGCGGCCTATTGTGGCAAGAGAGCTGAGTGATTTTTACAAGGAGAGTGCCGGACGCTATTGTTCCATGAAGCCTGGTATCACCGGCCCCTGGCAGGTGGGTGGACGGTCTGATATTGAAGATTACAAGGAACGAGTCGAGCTGGATGACTGGTACATCCTCAATTACTCCCTGTGGACTGATCTGAAGATTATTGCCAGGACTGTGCGCTGTATGTGGCGCGGGAAGGGGGCGTATTAAGAAAAAGGAGCCCTTATTTTTCAAGGCGATGCCCGAAAAGAGCGGTCCCTATACGGATGTATGTGGCGCCTTCCTCGATGGCAACGGTGTAATCACTGGACATCCCCATGGATAATTCCACGCGGGTGTTGTCTGAGAAGTAATTTTTCCTTTGCATCTCTTCAGCCAGCAGACGGAGGGCCTTAAAGTACGGTCGGGTGTGTTCCGGGTTGTCAGAATAGGGGGGGATGGTCATCAGTCCGCGTACCTTCAGGTTCGATAACAGGAGAAGTTTTTTGAGCAGCTCTTCAGTATCTTGGGGAAGGACCCCGGATTTTTGGGGCTCCTGGCCAATATTGACCTGGACCAGAACATCAAGGGTCTTGTCCAGATATTTAAGTTCTTTGTCAAGTGCTGCTGCCAGTTTGTAGCGATCAATGGTCTCGATCATCTCAAAGATCTGGGCCGCTAGTTTTGCCTTGTTGCTTTGCAGGTGTCCTATAAAATGGAAAGAGGCCGTGTCGCCGATTTCTGTCTTCTTTTGTGCTGCTTCCTGGATATAATTTTCTCCAAAAAGAAACTGGCCAGCCTGTATTGCTTCCTGAATATGGGATGCCGGAAATTTTTTAGAGACGGCGACAAGTCTGATGGTGGCAGGGTCACGTCCGCACTGGATGGCTGTTTCTGTGATTTTCTGGCGGATATCTTGCAAGTTGCGGTCGATCATTTTTTTATGTCCTTCACTATTTTAGTGTCACCAGTAAATCGGTAGAGAGCCGGAAAAGTGTCATGGCATTGGCGCTGGTCTGTCTTGCGACTTCATTGATTGAAATCCCACGCAAATCAGCGACCATCTGGGCGGTATGAAGCAGGAATGAGGGTTGATTACGTTTGCCGCGCCAAGGGACAGGGGTGAGAAAGGGGCCATCTGATTCGAGAAGCAGGGAGGTCAGGGGGGCAAGTCTTGCTACCTCCTGGAGGTCAATAGCATTTTTGAAGGTAACGACCCCTGGAATCGAGATCTGGAAACCAAGGTCCAGTACCTGTCTGGCCAGGTTCATGTCACCTGAAAAGCAATGCATGACCCCGCCATGCGGGAAAGGGGCTGTTTGTTGCAAGATGCGCAGGGTATCGTCATGGGCGTCACGGTCATGGATGATAACCGGAAGTCCCAGATCTTTGGCCAGGGCCAATTGGGAACAAAAATGTCGGCGTTGTATATCCGCGGGGGCGTAGTTCTTGGCATAGTCAAGTCCAATTTCGCCATAGCCCACAACATGGTTGCGGTTTTTTTCTGCAAGATCGGCCAGGATATCCAGGGTCTGGGGATGAATATGGCCTACATCGTGGGGATGGATGCCAATGGTGGCCTTGACCATGTTGTATTTTTTTGCCAGAGAGATTGCCTGCCGCGAACTTTTTTCGTCAATGCCGATACTGATGACGGCGCAAACATGGTTTTGGAATGCCTGTTCCAGGATTGTGTCAAGGTCGTCTTTGTAGGCATCCATGTCAAGATGACAATGAGTGTCGATAAGACAGGCGCCTTGGGTGAGCAAGGGAAGTGAAACAGGGCTTTTTTTCACGAAAATTCCTCTATGTCATTGTTAGAGAGATAACTTTTTGTCGCAATGTTAAAAATGTGGGAGAAAAGTTTGCTTTTTTCTTTTAATGTAGGATACAGTATAGGATGTATGTGTTTGTTTAGATTCTTTAAGCTATAGTCTAAATGAAGATTATATAAAAAAGTATATAAAAGATTTTTACTACCTCTTCTGTCTTTCTTTATGCCTGCAGGAAGGAAAGGAAATGTCGTTGGGATGTTGAATGTTCATCTTGACAGTATGATTTCTATCAATCAATAAAAAAAGAAGGTTCATCTTAAAAAAAATCTATCATATACTGATAAATAATGTATTTATATTAAGAATGTATTAATTTTTTATAAAGAGAGACTTGTATAGCATATTGTTGAAATTATTAACGTACTAATTAATCTAAAATCGACAGTGAGTTGTGCGCTTTGAGCTGTTTCGATATTCATGCTGTCGCAGGGTATGGATTAAGAAAAAGCAGGTTCCCGATTCTGGCGGGCTTCAATCAAGAACAAGAGGTAGGGTATGAATTATGGTATCGTAAGTCAGGAACAGCTTGAACAAATTGAGGAGATTTTGTCCCAGAAGTTGATCAAGCTCGGTGTCGATTGTGCCATTATCATTGATATGGCGGGGAATATTATTACAGTTAAGGATAATGGGAAGAGTAAATATGATATTTATTCTTTTGCCGCATTGGCTGCGGGGAATTTTGCGACCGTGGATGCCATGGCGAAATTGGTTGGTGAAACTGAGTTTTCACTTCTTTTTCATAAAGGTCAGGATTCCAATATTCATTTCAGCAAAATTGATGATGAGCTTTTACTGATAGCCATGTTTGGGAAGGATATTTCTTTAGGATTTCTCAGGCTTAACGTGGTTGAGGCCATAGAGCAGATCCAGAAGGTTTGGGAAAGACAGGGCTGAGGAGTTTTTTAAGGTTGATCACTGTTATTGAAGCAAGATTGTTAAATTGCCAAGGATTAAGGCTGAAATAAAAGTTTGGGGGTGGTGGGTTGAGCTTTATCAACTTGAAAGACAAGGTGGTTCAGGTCAAGATTGTTTATTATGGTCCCGGTCGTTGTGGAAAAACAACAAACCTGGAGTATATCAATCGTAAATTCAGGGAACAGATCCAGTCGGAGATGGTGAGCTTAAAGACCCATGGCGACCGGACTTTGTTTTTTGATTTTCTTCCTTTTCATATGGGACAGATTAAAGGATACGATATTAAAATACAGCTTTATACTGTGCCTGGTCAGGTTAAGTATAATGCGACCAGAAAGCTGGTGTTAAAAGGTGTTGATGGGATTGTTTTTGTCGCCGACGCCATGGAAAAACAGCGAGAAAAAAATATCCGTTCGCTGAATCAGCTCCATGAAAATCTAGAATCATATAAGGAATCCATTTTTAAGATTCCCTTGGTGATGCAATACAACAAGGTGGATTTGAAAGATCATGGAATTCCTATCTTGCCGATTTCTGTTCTGCAACAGGACCTGAACAGCAGGTTGCAGGTACCCTATTTTGAGGCAAGTGCGATTACAGGATATAATGTTGCCGCAACGTTGAAGAAAATAATTTCATCAACTGTTGTCTCAATACAGAAAAAATTACTTTAGAGAGAATGTACGGTGGCACAACAAACTGGACGTCAATATGACGATGATCTTACCGTTGGTGCAGGTGACTATAATGAATCATTCTCAGCGGCGGGGTATGTAGATCTGTTTGAACCTCTTAGTGATGAAGATTCTCCCATTGCCAAGCTTAAGACAATTGTTTTGTCGATTGACTGGGAGATAACAGATGATATCCTCCATCAATTACATGATGAGCTCCAAGACCTGAAAGATGTCTGGGCGGGGAACAAGATTAATCTGGTTTATATCCAGGCCTTGGAGAAGGTTGGTCAATATATCTCTTCAGAAAAAGCACGTTCCCATCCTAATGCCATTAAATTACTTCTTACCTTTTATTCTAATCTGGAAAGAATAGTCTCTTCTGCGTCCATGAGCGAAGAAGAGAAAAAACAGTTGTTGCTCCAGGATATTAAAAAATTTGAACAATTCAAGATTCAGATAGCTCCTGCCTCTAAAGAGAAAAACAAGGTGGCAGAGAGTTCGGTTACTGCTCGGACTCAAGCTGTAGTGCCTGCTGTTGATATTTCTTTGCCGTCTTCCCAGGAGCAAAGGAATGTTTTAACGAATCTGAAGGCGATTGTATTGAGTATAGATTGGGAAATCAGCGATAACGAGCTTGTTCGTTTGAGTGAAGAGGTAAGCAAACTTGAAAAATTTTTCAGTGAAAACAGGGCCAAGTTAATTTTTTTACAGGGTATTGGCGCTCTTGGCAATTATATTCGTTCTACAAAAAGTAATGCCCATCCAGATGCCTTTAAACTTTTACATTCTTTTTATAAAGGATTGGAAAGAACGTATATTGAGGTTTTGTCGGGAGATCAGGAAAAAGAAATTCTTCTGGCTGAGGTTAAGAAATTTAATGCCTTTAAGTCAATTATTGCAACAGTAGCATCCGAAGTGGTGGTTCCGGTTGATGATTCCGCATCTCTTGCAGGTGAAAAGGATGGGGATGATGGAGAGGAAGAAGGTGGCTTTGTTGGCCCGGCATTTGCTGATATGCCTGTGGGCGTCCGTGGTTTTCGTGAGGATGCTGAGGCTTTTAAGAGTGATGTCGACAAGAGTGTGGCCAGTTTTCTGGGCGAAGAAGAGGCGGTGGCGGATCAGGGTGTTGCCGCTGAAGGCCCTGAGGTAAGTTCCAGGCTGGATGCACTGTTTGGTAATATTGAAGAACCTAAGCTGACAGGTGACGAGGTCTCTGCTGATCTTGCCTTGTCGGGTGTTGAGGTGGAGACAGAGGCTGATGACGACTCTGATGAACAGGCACTGCCTTTTCAGGGTGGAGCCTTGGCGCCAGCGTTGGCTGAGACCAGTGGTCAGAGTCTCTATGCTGAAGAAGCTTTTTCTGAAGAATCACCACTTGCATCCTCATTTGCTGACACACCGGTCGTTTCAGGTGTTGAGGTGGAGACAGAGGCTGATGAACAGAAGCTGCCTTTTTACGGTGGAGCCTTGGCTGAGACCAGTGGCCAAAGCCTCTCTGCTGAAGAAGTGTCCTCTGAAAAATCACCATTTGCATCCTTCATTGCTGACACACCGGCCGTTCCAGGTGTTGATGTGGAGACCGAAGCGGATGATGAATCAGGTGAAGCGTCTTTGCCCCGTGAGCATGGAGGAGTGGCTCCCGCCCTGGCATTTAGTGACGAGACCTATGGCTTTCGCGAAACAGAGTTTGTCGCTGACCCCGATGAGGAGGAACTTGATCTCGAAGATCGGCTCGACTCCTTTTTTGGCGCAGAGATTAAAGAAGCATCTCAGGGAGGTCCTTTTCATGTTCTTGATGATGTCCATGAAGAAGTGTCGGCTGTCGAGACTTCTCCAGAGCCGGGTGATATTGCTGAGGAACAAAAAATATCCATTGCAGAGCCATTGGCAGCAATCGAGGAAGTTGAGCCCACGATTGCTGATGTTGAAGATCAGCTTGACTCTTTTTTTGGTGCAGAGATTGAAGAGGCACCTCAGGGAAGTGCCTTTCATGTTCCTGATGATGTCCATGAAAAAGTGTCGGCCGTCGAGGTCTCTCCAGAGCCAGGTGGTCTTGTCGAAGAACAAAAAATATCTATTGAGCCAACATCAGCAATCGAGGAAGTTGAACCCACGCTTGCTGATGTTCTCTTTGAAAGGGAGAGCGCAGGGATCTCCGCTGAGGCAAAGAGTGAAAAGCTGGCGGTTGTCTTTGAGCCAGTTGGTGATGATGTAGCGGTTGATGAATTTCCCGTTGAGCTTGGAGGAGTTGATGCAATTGATGACGAGCATATCCTGGAGCAAGATTCTCTTGCCCGGCTTCAGGAATGTGTTGCCTCAATTCTTTCAAAAAAATATGAGGCTGCTTTTCCCGCCTTTTTTATTGAAATAGACAGATTGCGCCAAGGATGGCAGGCGCAGTATGTTAAGAGTACCTTTTTGCAGCTTTTACTAACCGTCGGAAAGTATGTTGATACCTATCGAATGGCGGCGGACGCTGAAGCATTGACACTGTTGCAATCTCTCAGTGATAAACTCGAACAGGTCTGTCAGAGCAAAATGGGCCGTGATGCTGGGCGAGAGCAGACACTTTTTGAAGAGACAGGCACAGTATTGCTCTGGCAACAGCGATTGATTGCTGCTCTGATGGCAAGGCATGAGGGGGAGGATGCATCTTTTGAGGTCGTAGATGATTTGACAGATCTTTTTTCAGAAAAGTAAGATCTTGTTTCAGGTTGTTTTTTTTTTGATAAGGACGACAATGGCGGTTATTCTCCTCGGGGAGTAACCGCCATTGTGTTATCAAATGCAGGATGCCAATAGTTTTTTTGTAAAAATCATTTTATTATAGTGGAATAGAGAGTGTTATGTTTATACATCCAACAGCAGTTATTGATAAAAAAGCACAACTTGATTCCTCCGTGCATGTGGGTGCCTATACCGTTATCGAGAAAGGGGTTCGTATCGGTGCTGGAACCCGGATTGAGGCGCACGCAGTTCTTGCTGGTTTAACTACCATTGGGGCGGGAAATGTGATTGGTTCTTTTACCTCCATCGGCACGCCGCCACAGGATCTTGCTTATGCCGGGGAACCTACGCAGCTGGTCATTGGTGATCACAACCAGATCCGTGAGTATACGTCCATTCATCGTGGAACCGTCAAGGGTGGTGGCAAAACAGTTATTGGTGACAACAATCTGTTTATGGCGTATTCTCACATCGGGCATGATTGCCGCATTGCCAGTCATGTGATTATGGCCAATGTGGCCACCCTTGCTGGTCATGTAGAAATTGATGATTATGCCTCCATCAGTGGTCTGGTTGCCGTGCACCAATTCTGTCGCATAGGGGCATATTCCTATATCGGCGGGATGTCGGGGATCAGTCTTGATGTTGCCCCGTATATGATTGTCACCGGAACGAGGAGTCAGATGCGGGTTTCGGGAATCAATAAGGTCGGCCTCAGGCGATATGGCTTCAGCAAGGAGACTATCGGCAAGCTGGATCAGGCTTTTCGTCTGCTTTTTCGTTCTCCTGAGCTGTTACAGGCAGATGCCCTGGCGCAGGTACGTAAGGAATTGCCTGATTGTGACGAGGTGGAATCTCTGGTCCATTTTTTTGAGAGTTCTAAACGTGGTGTCGCCAAGCGCACTGAAGATTAGGAGCCGTTATGAAATAACCATTACATCTTTATCCATTTCGTTACCGCCCCCTTATCTGTTCACCATATTCCTATTACAGTTATCTTTTGACCACGGCTCAGGAGTTGTTCCGGAATAATCATTTTATTTCTAATCAGTTCATTAGGGCTTGTTTTAATGGCTTTGTGGTATGCGTATTCATCCTGAAAAAATTGGTATTATTGCCGGAAGTGGTCAGTTTCCGCTTCTTTTTATCAAGGCAGCCAAGGCGGCTGGGCGGATTGTGGTGGTGGTTGCCCATAAGGGGGAAACCATACAGGAAGTTGCTGCGGCTGCGGATATGGTCTGCTGGGTAAAACTTGGTCAGCTGGGGAAGATAATCAGGTTTTTTCATGATGAGGGGGTAGGAGAGGCGGTTTTTCTGGGTGCCATTACCAAAACCCAGATATTCCGGGATGTCCTTCCTGATTTGAAGGGATTAACCCTGTGGAACAAAATTGATAACCGACAGGATGATGCCATTCTTCGGGCCGTAGCAAGCGCTCTTGAACGGGAAGATATTAAGGTGCTGGAGTCCACATTCTATCTGCGCCATCTTCTGTTTCCTGGAAGAGTGCTTACCAAAAAGAAGCCCAGCCAGGAACAACGCCAGGATATTGAATTTGGCTGGCGTAATGCCCGGGCCATAGGACAGCTTGATATCGGACAGTGTGTAGTGGTAAGAAATCTTTCCGTGCTGGCTGTTGAGGCCATCGAAGGGACAGACGCCACTATTCTTCGTGGCGGGGGGCTGGCCAAGGAGAAGGCAGTGGTGGTCAAGGTCAAGAAACCATCCCAGGATTTTCGTTTTGATCTGCCGGCAACTGGTTTGAAAACAGTCGAAACTCTGGCCAGCGTTAAGGGTGCGGTACTGGCAGTGGAGGCCGGTCAATCCCTGCTTTTTGATCGTGAGATTATGGTTGCGGCAGCAGACAAGGCGGGTATTGTGGTGGTCGGAGTCATTGAAAATCCCGATGGAACTCTGGAGTTTTAAATGGTTTATTTCCTCTTTTCTTTTTCTTCTTTTTTCTTCTGATGCAGGCCATGATCCTGGCGGCCGGCTTCGGAACACGCCTCTTGCCCTATACCCTTGTTCGTCCTAAACCTCTTTTTCCCATTCTGAATCAATCCTTGTTGTTGCTCACGATTCAACGCCTGCAGCAGGCCGGTTGTGATCACATTGTGGTGAATTGTCATTATCTGCGGGAGCGGATCGTTTGTGCCCTGCACGGTATCCCTGGCGTGGTGGTGCAGGAGGAGACCTCTGTTCTTGGGACTGGCGGTGGCCTGCGGCTGGCCCTTGGTCATCTTCGGGATGAACCTGTTCTGGTGACCAATGGGGATATCTATCATACCATTGATTATCAGCGTCTCTATCAGGACCATAAACGAGAGGGGGCGCCAGTAACCATGGCCATGCATGATTTTCCTCGTTTTAATACAGTGGTCGTTCGGGACGGGCGGATTTGCAGCTTTGATGATCAGGCTGGCCGGGTAAAAGGTGGTTTACTCGCCTTTACCGGCCTGCATGTTGTTGAACCTGCGGTGCTGGCAGGGATTCCCGCTGCGAGAGAATATTCTATTATTGATTGGTATCGATACCTTTTGCAGCAGGGCCAGCCGATTGTTGCCATTCGTGTGGATGATTGTTTCTGGACGGATATGGGAACAGTGGAAGATTATCTGGCACTTCATGCCGGTCTATTGACCGGGAAAATTCCGGTTTGGCCCGAGCTTGGATGGTCGGCAAAAGATTCTTTTCTGGTTGCTGACAAGGCAAAAATGGGGAGTGGACTGGCGTTGGAGGACTGGGTCTGCGTGGGTGATGCCGTCATTGGCAGGAACACGCATCTGCAGCGGTCGGTAGTCTGGGATGAAGCCACGATTGCAGAAGGGTGCAGGATCGTGGACCAATTGGTGGTTCAGTAATAAAAAGGCGGCGTTTTCCGCACCTCTTTTTCATGCTTTCCTTTGACGTTGAACATCCATGAATAACCATCCATCTTTCTTCTTTTTATAGAAAGAAAAACCCAAGCGATACCAGAGCATTATTATTGCGGGATAGTGGGTGGCATGATTATTTCGGTTCAGAATCAAGCTTGTAGTGGTCACGCCCCGCAAAATAATTAATCCAGGAAGAGGTTCCCTGTAGAGACCAGTCTTTAGGGGGGAGTGGCGGGCAGTTGGGAAGCTCCCCAATATGGCTGGGTGGGTTGCTGTGGTAAACCTTGACCCAGAAGCAGAGCCTTTCCTGGGGATAGACCTCACAGAAACCATGCAGCGAACCGCCGCAGGGGCCGTTGATCATCTTTTTGGGGCAACCGGACTGTGGGCAGAGATAGCTGGATTCGGCCAGGGTGCAGTCCCCGCACATGCGACAGCGAAAGAGAATGGTCTTGAGCAGGTGTTCACAAAAGGTGTATAGGCGGCGGGCCTGCTTATTCAGATCAGCCTGGAGGCTGACTGCTCGGGCCAGGGGAAAAATGAGGCCCTCTGGCGTGAAGGCGGAGTCGTGGATTTGCTGGTTGATGCGAAAGCGTGCTGATGGTGTCTGGGGAGTCTTAGTTTGTTGTCCTGATCCGGACAATAGATACCAGGTGGCTGGGGTTGGGAAATCCACTTCTTGACGCAGCTCCTGCAGGTTGGCTGTCTCTGTGAGTTGTTCTGCCTGGTCGAGAAGAAAGGCGATCTTGCTGAAATCCAGATTGTTGCCGCCAATATGAACCCCGGCGTAGCCCATGTGTTTGAGAATGGCCACCATTCTGGCCCCCCGCAGCAAGCGGGCCTCTTCCCCTTTGTCTTG
>JANMTN010000049.1:0-9489 GCA_031390685.1 Desulfobulbaceae bacterium | reverse complement strand
GCCTCGGCAGTCTGGTTCATGTTTGCCAGGCCAATGGCCGCATAGAGGGCTGCTTGATTATTCTTTGGATCTATCTTCAGACTTTCTTTGGCAAAATAGACGGCCTTGGTATTTATTCCTAGATTTGCGAGATAAAGGCTTGCCAATCGATTTGCCAGTTTGGCATTCTTCGGATCGAGTTTAAATGCCTGTTCATAGAGGGCACTGGCCTTCTCCATGTTATCAGCTTTTTCCTCAATCCTGGCCTTGCGGATGAGTTCTTTGGACTGCATCACTTCTTCTGATTGGGCGGCAGATTGTTCAATGACCAAGGCGTCCTGTTCCTGCTGCACAATGTTAAGGTCTGTTTCAACAGCGAGATTGTCCTCGGCACGTACCGGCCAGATAAACTCTTTATCTGCCGGATAGATAACAATAGTATTAAAGCGCTCTTCTTTGCGCAGGTCTTTGAGATTGAGAATGATATCGAGGGCAAAATCCCAGGGAACATCATTGAGTTTCAGGGTGAGAGTTCCTTTCACCGCTTCATCGACGATGATGTTTTGACCGCTGATATCATTGAACAGTCGAAAGACATTGTGCAGATCTATCTTGTAAAAATCAACGCTGATCCGTTTGTCGTCTTTGTAGCCGCCAAAGTTAAAAGAGCTTTCTCGAGATCCCTCTGATTTTTCGGTACCGCTTTGTGCTCTGGCTTTCCCTTTGCTCATTGCTGTTGCCGAAGAATCAATGAGATTCTTCAGAGTCACATCTTGAGAAGCATCCTCGGGAACTTTTACATCTTTTGCAACTGGGGACTGGAGAGTGCCATCAATCTTATCCTGCGATGTTGCTGTTTCCTGTGACTTTTGTTTTGCCTCTTTAATGATTACCAGCAGTCCTTTTGGATCAGTTGTCACCGTATAATCAAAGAGTTTTGGCAGACCAGAATCAAAGAGCAGGCGAATGCCTGTTCCCTTGGGCGCTACCCTGATCTTGCTCAGGGCGGTGCCTACTTCCGTCTCTCTCGCCAGTTTTGAGCCATCCACTCCAGTTATGTCGATATACATCATGTCGGGAAGGCCCTTTTTGTCGACAACAATATTATGACGGAAGTCTTTGAGGGGGACGTCGGCTACAATAAGGATTTCCGATTGTTCCGCTCCTTTTTTGATGGTCATATCCTGCAACATGATTGGTGCCGCCTCTTTTGAAGCAGGTGCGGCCGGGGCAGCCGTTTCTTTGGGCGTTGTTGAAGCAGTGGTGGTCTGGGCAGTATCTGCTTTTGGGTGGATCAGAATCAAAATATTGTTTTTGTCGCGGTCCACTGAGTAGGTATGACTTTCGTTGATAGTGATTTCAAAACGGGTGATACTGGGGTCCTTATCAGCAAGCGATTTGGTGGCAAGCTTCGCGTAGCTGTTGTCAGGGATAATTTTTGCAGGATTGATTTTTTTGTCAAGGCTGGCATGGGCGATATCCAGAATAAGCCGTTGGGGATTAAAGAGCTCAAACGTATTAAAATCGGGCAGAGTATTGCCAATAATCTCAATACTCAAGGCATCTCCCTGCAGGTTTGACTTAATATCCTGGATGAGATAGGAATTGTTCGCCGTGTTCGGGGTATTTTCAGCGAAAGCTGACCCGAAGTTCAACACGAGCAAAAGGCACAGGGTGAGAAAAATGGTCGGTTGGAATATAGAGAGCCTCTGGTACATTGTTTACTCTTCTCCCTTTTTCTTTAATTGCATAACAATATTGTTGATTAATTCCTTGCCTGCCCGGGTTACGGATGTCTCTTCGATGTTCACCTGATTGGGGCCAATAGATGTCACTGTTCCTTTTCTCCCAATCTTCATACCTGGTCGAATAACATATCCCTGGCCGGCGGCATCTTCAACCATGGCTATTTCCGCATTGTTCTCCAGAACAATGGCTACCAGTTTTAACTGTCCTGGTTCAAACAACTGCATGCCGGTGAGGGTTTCCTCGTTATCGACAACTTCGTCCATAGAGCTTGCGGCCTTTTCGGTGATGAAAGGAGAAAAGGGGTCCTGTCTGCCTTCAAGCTGGTACGAAAAAACAGACGCAGCATCGCCGGTCGTTGCAGGTAATTCCAGAGCTGATTGTTCGCTGGCCGGATACGCATCCGTGGCTCCTCCACTGGGCTCGGATACCGCCTGGATGGACAGGGGCGCTGTTGCAATCAGCAAGAAGCTGAGAGTGAATGGCAGATGCCTGATTTTTCTTTGTGTTTTCATCAGTTGAGTATGTTGTATTTTATTTCTTCTTTGCGTCTTGTGGTGGTGTGAGCTGTTTATTGGTGAACTGGTAGGTAATCAGCGTAAAATCGGAATCCAGAAGCATCTCGCCCTCGTTTTTCTTTGGCGCGCTCATTTTAACATTAGAGACACTGACAATACGGGTAAGCTTGCTTACATGGTCCAGAAAACTGCCCATGTTGTGATAAGGCCCGCTTACCTTGATGCTGATTGGTATCTCTGAATAAAAATCTTTTGGTACCGCGGCAAGAGGTTTGAAGGTGATGAATTCAAGGCCTGCACTCTGTCCTTCTGCTGAAATATCAGTCAACAGACGAGGGATCTCCTTTTCTTTAGGAAATAAGAGGGCCGTCTCATTAAATTTTTCCTCGACAGTTACCATTTCTGCCTTGTGTTTATCGCGGGTTGCGGCGGTGTCTTTTGCTTTTTGCAGTTCCATCGCTGCGGTATTTTTTTGTTGGCTCAGTGTCTCTATTTCCTTGCTTTTGGGGAGATAAAAAACAAAGAGAAAAACAATGAGCGGCAGAAGCAACAGTGCTGCTGCCCCCGCAAACTTATGATTCCTTTGCAGCGGGATGTATTTTGTGTCTATAAAAGTCGCAAATGGCTGGTTATTCTTTTTCATACAGGTAGGTTATTTTTTCTGTTGATTTGCATCGTCAGTTTTTTCTGTTGGTGATCCAACAGTACATTGGATTGAAAATGCCTTTAGATCCTGGCCTGCTACTTTGGTAAGTGAAGAATCAGACAGATTGACAGCGCTGATATAAGGTGAAGCATCCAAGGAGTCCATGAACTCGGCGATCGTCTTATTGTCCAGGGCTATGCCCGTAAGTGACAGGGATGTCCCTTGCTGGTCAAGGGTTGTAAGCCACATTCTGGTACTGTCCAGTTTCCTGGAAACTTCATCAAGGACATGAACAGTGAGTGAAGATTCTTGTTTTAATTTTTTTATGATGCTGATCTTGTTTTCCAGCTCTTTCTTGTCTGCTTCCAGTTTTTTGATCTCAGCCAGAATTTTGTCATAGGTCTGTTTTTCCTGATTCAGTCTGGTAGTCTCTGCCTGGATGGCGGTAGCCTTGTTGATTTGGAGCATGGTAATGGTGCCCAAAATAACCAGGAGAAGTACAAAAATTGCGACAAAACCAAAGACTTCGTTGCGGGCCTTGGCGTGTTGTCGGAGCTGCCGGATAGGAAGCAGGTTAATTTTAAGCATGTTGATAACCTATATATCTGATGTGCGAATGGCAAGGCCAGCCGCAATGGCCATTTCCGGACCAATAGTGTTCAGGTATTCCGAATCGATCTGTTTGGGATTAGTGTGCATCTTGGCAAAAGGATTGAAGATTTCAACAGGCACATTCGTTTCTCTTTGCAGGAATTCAGCAAGTCCTGCCACCTTGGAGCCGCCGCCGCTTAATACCAGCTTGTCAAGTTGCTTGTTCGCGCCGTTAGAATGATACAGGTCAATGGCTTTTTTAATTTCTAAAACCCATTGGGCGCAGTTGGAAGTAAATATCCTGGCAATCTGTTCCTGCTTCTCTTGGGCTGGGATCTGTCCAATCTTGAGTGCTTCCGCTTCTTCCATGGGGATGTCAAAGGCGTCGGCAATTTGTTCGGTTAATTGCCGGCTTCCTGCTGGGACGTCTTTTGCTACCACAGACATGCCATTGGTAATAATGTTGATATTCATCTTGGTGGCGCCAATATCGACAAGGGCCACGTTTTCTTTCTGGGGATAATTGGATTCGTAGATATTTTCCAGGGCAAAACCATCCACATCGACTACTACCGGTTGCAGGCCGATTCCTTGGAGCATATCGAGATAGTCGTCAACAATTTCCTTTTTGGCGGCAACGAGCATGACTTCGGTTTGGCTTGAACCTTCAGTGTTGGTTTTGAGATCTTGAAAATCGAGATAGACGTCGTCAATGTCAAAGGGGATATATTGCTCCGCCTCGGCAGTAATATACGCCTCAAGTTGTTTTTCTTCCATGACCGCGAGATGGATTTTTTTTACAATAACCGAGTAGCCGGATATGGAAATAGCAACTTTTTTATGTTTTATTTTCAGATTTGCCAGGAGTTCGGTAATGGCTTTTCCCACAGTCTCAGGGTCATGGAGCGTGCCGTCATCCACTGCCCCTTCGGGAAGAATGATACTGCCAAGATTCACGACTGAATAGGTTTTGTCTGTTTGTCTCAATTCACAGGCCTTAACGGAATGTGAGCCGATATCTAAACCGACAACCAATTTTTCTGTAGAGAGAAAAGACAGTTTCATAATTGCTTGATCATACTTTATGTTCTGATTGAACCCCGTTGATTGAGCTTAAGTACCCATAATGATTAGTGTGATTACAGCCTTGATTTACATTTAGGCCACAAAAAAAAAACTTTGTCAAGAAAATGAATAAAAAAAGTGGATTATTTTTGTAGTAAAATAAAGGAGTAAGGTGGCGGGAGGTTTTTTAAAGATAAGATGGCACAATATATTGATACTTTGTTTGGTCTTGTGCCCTTCTTGTTGTGTATGGGGCTTTTTGGGGGGAGGGGGTGAATTATCCCTTGGCAATAGGGGGAAGGCAATAATTGTATTCCAGTTGGAACTGGCTTGAAAAGAAAGATTTTTTGCAGTAATCAACGTTATGAGTTTTTATTTGATTGGGCCGTTGTAAAAAAATAATATTGTCGTTTGGATGGCAAGCATGGCATAAGGAGTTGGTCGCTTTTTATCCATATATGGCCATTCTAACAAAATGGCCAGAAAAGTAGAAATTATTTCATAACATCTCGTAATAATCAAGGGAAAGGAGAAGGCTACATTGAACAGCGTGGGAAATAATAAGTCGGTTGTCAGGGAGTATGCAGAGGCCATTGTGGTTGCGGTGCTTCTTGCTCTTTTTGTTCGTACTTTTGTGGTTCAGGCCTTCAAGATTCCATCTGGGTCCATGCTGCCGACCTTGCAGATTGGTGATCATCTCCTGGTTAACAAGTTCAGTTACGGGGTAAAGTTGCCAGTGCTCAGGACCCCGTTGATACACAGGCAAGGGCCAGTGCGTGGCGATGTGGTGGTCTTTCGTTATCCGCGTGACCGCTCTCTTGATTATATCAAACGGGTAGTGGCCATAGGCGGTGATACTGTTGAGGTCAGGGATAAACAGGTTTTTGTGAATGGCAAGCCGGTGGTAGAGCCTCATGCCCATTTCACAAATCGTGATATTATGAGTGCGGCTGCCGGGCCAAGAGATAATTTCGGCCCGGTGACGGTCCCGGAAGGCAAGATCTTTGTCATGGGCGATAACCGTGATAATAGTTATGATAGTCGTTTCTGGGGATTTGTAGATCTGAGCGATGTTTTGGGAAAAGCCCTGATTATTTATTGGTCCTGGGATGTTGATGAATCTCTTTTTTCTCTTAGTCGTTTTGCCTCTATTCGGTGGAGTCGTCTTGGGCATATGGTGCCTTAAGCTTTTTTCTTTTTTCAGGGCATCTTTTAGCTTAACTTGTGGACGCGAATGTGAATAAAGAATATCGTTTTCAGCATAAACATCTTCTGGAAATAGGACAGCTCTCAGTGGAGGATATTCTGTATGTCCTCTCCATTGCCCGTTCTTTCAAGGAGATATCGACACGTCCCATCAAGAAGGTGCCGACACTGCGGGGAAAGACAATTATCAATTTCTTTTTTGAACCCTCCACCCGCACCCGTCTTTCCTTTGAGATCGCAGCCAAGCGGATGAGTGCTGATACCTTTAATATCTCTGCATCCACCAGTTCGGCCCAGAAGGGAGAAACACTGATTGATACGGCCCGGAATCTTGAGGCCATGAACCCCGATATTATCATTGTTCGTCACCCAAGTTCCGGCTCGCCCTTGTTGCTGAGCCAGCATGTCAATGCCGCAATTATCAATGCCGGCGACGGCACTCATGAACATCCCAGCCAGGGGCTTCTTGATCTGATGACCGTGATGGAGCACAAGGGAAGGATTGAGGGACTGACCATAGCAATTATCGGGGATATCGCCCATAGCCGGGTGGCGCATTCTGATATTATCGGCTTTACCCGGCTGGGAGCCCAGGTCAGGGTTGCCGGGCCCGCGACCTTTATGCCGCCTGGGATTGAGTCTCTGGGGGCGCAGGTTTGTGCCACTGCCGCGCAGGCCGTGGCAGGGGCTGATGTGGTCATGGCCCTGCGGATTCAGCAGGAGCGGCAGCATGATCCCCTGATTCCGTCTCTGCGTGAATATGCCCGGTTTTACGGGGTCAGCCGTAAGTTGCTGGAGCTGGCCAAAACAGATGTGCTCATCATGCACCCCGGCCCTATCAATCGCGGCGTGGAGATGCATCCAGATGTGGCGGATGGGACGGGTTCTGTCATCCTTGACCAGGTTGCCAACGGGGTGGCGGTTCGTATGGCCCTGCTTTATCTTGTTATGGGTGGTGAGAAAGGCGGGGATACTCAATAACGGGTTGCTATGAGTGAGATAACGATTCTACAGAATGGACGGATCATTGATCCGGTAAATAAGGTTGATCAGCAAGGCGAGCTGTGGTTGCGAGACGGCAGGATTGTAGCGCCGCAGTCCCTTGTGCCTGCAGGAGCAAGATGTATTGATCTCCAGGGGAAATGGGTGGTGCCGGGGCTTATTGACATGCATGTCCATCTTCGCGAGCCTGGTGAGGAATATAAGGAGACCATCGCCTCCGGGACGTTGGCCGCAGCTACCGGAGGTTTTACGGCGGTAGCATCTATGCCCAATACCAAACCGGTCAATGATACGGCTGTGGTCACCCGTTTTATTTTAGAGCAGGCAGTCCAGGCCTCAGCCCGGGTCTATCCCGTCGGGGCGATCAGTAAAGGCAGCGGCGGAACAGGGCTGGCTGAATATGGCGAACTGAAGGCGGCCGGGGTAGTAGCGGTGAGCGATGATGGACAGCCCGTGGTTGATAGTCAGCTCATGCGGCGGGCCATGGAATACGCGGCCAGCCATGGCCTGCTTGTGATCTCGCACTCCGAGGAAATTGCACTGAGCCGTAACGGGGTCATGAATGAAGGTCAGGTCTCGACCCGCCTTGGTCTGCGCGGAATTCCCTGTGCCGCCGAGTCCATTATGGTGTATCGGGAGTTGGCCTTGGCCGAGTTGACCGGGGCTCGTATCCATATCGCCCATGTCAGCACCGGGGCCGCAACGGATCTGATCCGGCAGGCGAAAAAACGGGGGGTTCGGGTCACAGCCGAGACCGCCCCGCACTATTTTACGCTGACTGAGGAGGCAGTGGCCGGCTATAATACCAACGCCAAGATGAATCCGCCCCTGCGGGCAGAGGCAGATCGTCAGGCGATTCGGATTGGGTTGCAGGATGGCACCTTTGATGCCATTGCCACGGATCATGCCCCCCATTCCGTCCTGGAAAAGCAGGTGGAGTTTGATCGGGCGGCCAATGGCATTATCGGTCTTGAGACCTCTCTGCCCCTGACTCTGGCCCTGGTACGCGCCGGGGTGATCAGTGAGGCTCGTCTGGTCGAGCTGATGTCAAGCGCCCCTGCCCGTATCCTGGGTGTTGCCGGCGGTTCCCTTGCCATCGGCGAGGTTGCTGATGTAACAGTCATTGATCCAGAGCGGAAGTTCCATTTTACCGAGGAGGGAATAGCCTCGCAGTCAAAGAATTCACCCTTCCTGGGATGGCCGTTTCAGGGCAAGGCGGTATTGACTTTCCTGGGTGGTCGGATTACCTATAACGATCTGCAGGGTTGATCGTTATCAGACATAGGCTGCCGGATCCTTGATTCCGGCCTCGGCGAATCCCCTGAGGCGCAGCAGGCAGGAATCGCATCTGCCGCAAGCCTTTCCTTTTATTGGGTCGTAACAACTGTGTGTCAGGCTGTAATCTATCCCGAGCGCGACCCCTTTTTCGATTATCTCCTTTTTGCTCAGATACAAGAGTGGCGCGTGGATGGTAAAACCTTTTTTGTCCATGACGCCGGCCTTGGTGCCCAGATTGGCCATTTTGGTGAAGGCCTCCAGAAATTCCGGGCGACAGTCGGGATAGCCCGAATAATCGACGGCATTAACGCCGATAAAGAGATTGTTTACCTCTATCACTTCGGCCCAGGCTACAGCGTGGGCGAGAAAGATCATGTTTCTGGCCGGCACATAGGTGACTGGGATCTCGTCAGTTTCCAGATTCAGGTCTCGATCTTTTGGTACAGTGAGGCTGGTGGTGAGTGCTGATCCTCCGATTTTTCCCAAGTCAAGTTGCAGGGTCAGGTGCTGTTCCACCGAGAAGGTCCTGGCAATGTGGCTGGCCCGTTCGAGTTCAATGGACTGCTTTTGTCCATAGCGAAAACTGAGACAAGAGCAGGCATAGCCCTGGGATTTGGCAATAGCCAGAACAGTGGTGGAATCAAGGCCGCCACTGAGGAGAATGATCGCTTTTTTTGAATGCATGGTCTTTATATTCTTTGAATAATGAGCTGGAGTACGGTATAATAAATATCTTTTTTTCTCTTAAATAGAGATTTTTGTTGAACTTGTATTTTTTTTGCATGTGAGCATAACGCGATGTGCGGATTGTTCTTATTTGAGCATTATTTTACCCGTAAAGGAGAAACATTGCCATGAAATTAGGAATTAACGGCCTCGGTCGGATCGGGAAGTTGTCACTCTGGCATCATGTCTCAAAAAAACATTTTTCTGAAATTACTGTTAATGTTGGCCGGGAGATCGGTCGGGGACTAAACGACCTTGCGGCCTATATTGAACGTGATTCCTCGTATGGTCGTCTGGGATTGTATCTTTATGGACATAAGGGCGGCCGGGTGATCGAGAATCTGGATGAGGAAAAGGGCAGCATGGTTATCAATGGCGTGCCGGTCACCTTTCTGCGCACGGCGCGCGATCCTAAGGATATCGCCTGGCAGGCAAACGGGGTGAAGCTGGTGGTTGATACCACCGGGGCCTTCACTGATCCCACTGCCGATGCTGATGACAAGTGGGGTGCGCTCCGCGGTCATCTGCAGGCCGGGGCCGAAAAGGTCTTGCTCTCCGCCCCTTTCAAGATCAAGTCCAAAGGGATGGATATGCCGATTGACGCCGTGACCACGGTAATGGGCATCAATGATGAGGATTATGATTCTTCCCGGCATTCCCTCATCTCGGCGGCCTCCTGTACCACGACCTGTCTTTCCTATATGATCAAGCCGTTGATGGAGAGTATCGGGG
>JANMTN010000005.1:0-2226 GCA_031390685.1 Desulfobulbaceae bacterium | reverse complement strand
GGGAGAGAAGTTCTTTCTGATTTTGACAGTCATGTCATTAATTTTGGCAAAGGTATTTTCCTGATATTGTTTTGACAGAAAAGCGACCGTGATATTTTTTTTGCTGGCCACCTCCTTGATCTCATCAATAGCGGCCCCTTTGGAAAGGTCTGCTGTTTGCATGAATGTCACAGGATTGATTAGTTTTCCATTAAGGCATAATTCATAATGAAGATGAACGCCAGTGGAGCGGCCACTGCTCCCCGCTAATCCTATGACCTGACCCCGTTTGACCTTGTCACCTTTTTTCACTTTATAATTCTGAAGATGGGCGAAATGGGTGGTGAAACCGTTGCCGTGACTGATCTCAACAAAACGGCCATAATACCCGTTGTTATTGGCTTGAATTACCTCTCCATCTGCCGTGGCTAAGACTTCTTCCCCACGCTTGGCCTGCATGTCCACCCCGGAATGAAAGGCTTCTTTGCCGTTAACCGGATCTTCTCTGCCGCCAAACTGAGAGCTTATCGACCCTGAAACTGGACGTCCGAGGGGTGTGTGCCGCAGAATATCAAGATTTTTGTCGGTCCGCAGGAGCAGGTCTTCCTGCTGGGATTCAGAGTGAGGGATATAGGGGCCACCGCTGTTGGCTATGGGCTTATGTTTTTTTATTTTTACCCCTATATTCTTGATGATATCCTCAATGAGTTGACTCCGCTCATTGAATTCAGCGAGGGTTTTATTTACCAGGGCCTCTTTTTCCGCATCAAATGTTGCTGTTTGGGATGTATTTTGGGAAAGAAGGTCGTCGACCCGGTCAGCGTAATTTCGACTTTCCTGGGTGCTCTCGATCAGTTTGAGATTCATGGCGGTAACTTGCGCGTTCAGATTGCTGTTTTCAACACAAAGACGTGTGGAAATGATAGCACCAACAACAATGACGCACACGAGACCAGCGCTGAGCGCAATACCCAGTTTGAGTTTTTTTCTGGAAAGAAGGATAGTTCTGGCCTTTTCTTTGGCCCCGGTAATAATGATATGAATATGGTCGCTCATTGCAGTTTGTCCCAATTGGTTGTATAAAAGAGGTTGGCGGCAAATTGAAACTATCGAGAATGATTCTCTTTTTCTTACAATTTAAATACGTAAGCTGAATTGTTATAATCGCAGCGTGCGCAATAATCAATAAAAAAGCCACCTTGTTCCTTTACTGATGGCTTCCCCATCTCTCTAATCAAAGAATATTCAGGGTTTACCAGCCCGAACCAGCACTCATTTTTTTATGGCACATCTTCTCAGTTGTCAGTCCTTGAGCAAGTCTTTTGGCGCTCAAACCTTGTTTAAAAATATTTTTCTTTCGATCAACGACAATGACCGCATTGGTCTTATCGGCCCTAATGGCAGCGGCAAATCGACCCTGCTCAAGATCATCTGCAATCAGATTGATGCCGATGAGGGGAAGATCCTGGTGCAGCGGCATGTGCGTACGGCCTATCTGGCCCAAACGGATGTCTTTGACGAGGAGAAGAGTGTTGCCGAAAATCTGCAGCAGGCCCTTGCCGGCCTCGATCTTGATGAGACCGAGCAGTATAATCGGGTCCATGCCCTTCTGAGCCGGGCCGAATTTCCCGATCCCGCTGTCCCGGTTCGCGTCTTGTCCGGTGGCTGGCGCAAGCGCCTTTCCATCTGCCGTGCCTTGGTGGTGCGGCCTGACATCCTGGTGATGGATGAGCCCACAAATCATCTGGATATCGAAGGGATCCTCTGGCTGGAGAAAATGCTTCGCGGCCCGTCTCCTGATGGGCCGTCCGCAGTCCTGCTGGTGAGTCATGACCGTCGTTTTCTGGAGAATACGGTCAGCCGGGTGGTGGAATTGTCGGCAGTGTATCCTGAAGGCTCCTTTCAGGTGCAGGGCGCCTATGGCAAGTTTCTTGAAGAGCGCGAGGCCTTTCTGGGCCAGCAGCTGCAGCAGGAAGAGCGGTTGTCGAACAAGGTGCGGCGGGAGACCGAATGGCTGCGGCGCGGCCCCAAGGCCCGGGCCACCAAGGCCCGTTATCGTATTGATGAGGCGCACCGGCTGCAGGACGAACTGGCGCAGGTCAAGACCCGCAACCGGTCAACATCCAGTGTGCAGATAGGATTTGATGCGACCGGCAGAAAGACCCGCAAGCTCCTTGAGGCCCACGGTATTGGCAAGAGCCATGGCGGGCAGGTCCTGTTCTCGGGGCTGGATATGGTCCTTTCTCC
>JANMTN010000371.1:0-11492 GCA_031390685.1 Desulfobulbaceae bacterium | reverse complement strand
AAGAGCCAAGCTTTTTCTTGCTCTTTTTATTTACGGCCTCTTATGCCGCATCCAAGAAACAGCAACCTTTACTGCTGTTTCTTGGTGTGGCGTCCAGCAAATTACATCTGCCGGAGGATCATTACGGCACCTTATGCCACTGCAAAGAAACAGCAACCTTTACTGCTGTTTCTTTGCAGTGGCGTCTGGCAGATAACATGCAAGATATTGTCACGAAATAACTTGACGATTTATAACCATTTTATTACGGCTCCTTATGTCGGTCATGGCATTGAATGTCATTAAATTTTTTTAAACAATGACTCAGGGCGGCATGGATCTTACTGTTCAGCAGAATTGCCCGTCCTGTGGGGCCGCCATTGAAGCCCATGAGGCAGACAGGTTGTTGCAATGTCCTTACTGTGGGGTGCGGAATTACCGGATCACCCGTGGACTGTCGCGTTTTGTTCTCCCGGACAAGGCCCCGGCGCATATCCCCAGAGAAGAGCTTTTCTACGCCCCTTATCTCCATTTCAAGGGGAATGTCTTTTACTGTAAGGGCAAAGAGGTGCAGCACCGGATTGTCGATATCACCCATCTGGGGGTGAAGACGACGGCCCTGCCGCTATCCCTGGGATTGAGGCCGCAGGCCATGAAGGTCTCGCTGATGAATGAAGAGGTCGCGGGCTCTTTTTTCCGTCAGTCAGTCAAGGCCGCAGCCATTCTTGACATTGCGGCGCAACTGACGGTGATTGATTCGGAGCAGAATAGAGAGCCGTTTTATCATCGGGCCTATATCGGCGAGACAATCAGTTATATCTATCTGCCTCTCTATGTTTATGACCATATCCTTTATGATGCGGTGACGAATATTGGCCTGGCAAGAAGTGGCCCCAGTGAAGAGCTGAAAAAAAACAGCCTGCCTTTTCAGAGCCAGTGGATGCCCCGTTTTCTGGCCACTCTGTGTCCATCCTGTGGTGAGCTTCTGGGTGGCGAGCAGGACAGTTTGATCCTTTCCTGCCATAACTGTGACAGTTCCTGGGAGGAGGCGGGAGGGCGGTTCCGATCTCTCCCCTGGCAGTTGGTCCCTTCCCGGCAGAAGGATGCGACCTATCTGCCGTTCTGGAAGATAGAGGTCAAGGTGAGTGGTGTGGCGATGGAGAATTTCGGCGATTTTCTGCGTCTGACCAATCAGCCTCTGGTGGTGCGGCCGGAACATGATCGTATGGCCCTCTGTTTCTGGGTGCCGGCGTTCAAGGTCCGGCCCCGGATCTTTTTGAATCTGGCAAAAAACATAACCCTGACCCAGAAACGTCTGCCGGCAGGGGAGCCCACCATGGCCAGAGGTCTGTACCCGGTGACCCTTGCCCGGACTGAGGCGGTGCAGGCGTTGAAGACCGTCCTGGCGGAAGCCGCCCTGAATAAAAGGGATGTCCTGCCGCTTCTGCCGGGTATCTCGTTTCATCCACAGGCGACTGATCTTGTCTATCTGCCCTTTGTTCCAAGCGGGCAGGATCTGGTTCAGGAGCAGACCATGCTTTCGGTGGCCGGGGCTGTGCTTCGTTTTGGTCGTAATTTGTGAGCGTGAGGCAGGAAAACTATGGATTTTTCAGGTGTGGAATATGCGGGAACATGAAATACCGATGTTGCTGGCCCTGGCCGAGGCCGAGGCGGCGCTCAAGCAGGGAGAATTCCCGGCGGGCTGCGTGCTGGTGCATAAAGGGGAGGTGATTGCCTCCGGAAAGAGGGTCCACTCCCGCAGCAATGTCAATGAGATGGACCATGCCGAGATGCTGGCCCTGCGGTCGTTTCTTGACGCGGAACCGGCCATTGCGCCGCAGGAGGTGACGGTCTATGCCACCATGGAGCCGTGCCTCATGTGTTTTTCCTCCTTGATCCTCAATGGGTTCAGGAAGATCGTCTATGCCTATGAAGATGTGATGGGCGGCGGCACCAATCTGCCTCTGACTGCGCTCAATCCCCTGTATACGGCCATGAAGATTGAGGTGGTGCCCGCGGTGCTCAGGCAGGAGAGCCTGGCCCTTTTTCAGCAATTCTTCAAAAATCCCGATAACCCCTACTGGAAAGGTTCGCTGCTGGCCACTTATACCCTGGAGCAGAAGTAAAGGACTCGGAAATACCTGTGGGGCCCTTGGTCACCGGATGAAACTTGATAAATTTTAAAGCAATCAATATGTTGCAACTTCTATGATCCCAACAGCGAGAACGGTCGGCTTTGTCCCCGGCGAACGGAACGTTTTTTTTCATATCCTCACGGCCTGTAATCTGTCCTGCCGGCACTGTTACATCAATCCTGAGCAGCATGGCCGGGAGACCTTGCCGCGGGTGACCATGGAGCGGTGGATTGAACTCTTTGCCCGTCCTCATCAGAAGTCCAATATGATATTCCTGGGCGGCGAACCCACGCTCCATCCCGATCTTGTACATGGGATTGCCAAGGCCAAGGCCTGCGGCTTTGCGGTAACCGTTGACTCCAACGGCTATCTTTTTCATGATCTGCTTGAGCGTACTACCCCGGAGCTTCTCGATTATCTGAGTTTCAGCCTCGACGGTCCGGATGCGGCGGTGAATGATCCCATCCGGGGCCAGGGGTCTTTTGCGGTGTGTACCGCCAATCTGCGCAAGGCCGTGGCCCGCGGATTTGCCGTCAGTGTTATCTATACCGTTTCCCGCCTCAATATCGACCATCTGCCGCGGATGGTGGCGCTGCTGGGCGAGATGGGGGTCAGGCGATTTTTTATCCAGGTGATCGGACTGCGGGGAAAACCAGCGCAGGATGTAAACATCTGTAATCAGGCGGATGGCAAAAGCGGATGGCAGGTGAGTCCTGAACAGTGGCTGCGGGTAGTGCCGGAGGTAGCCGGACAGGCGGCGGAGCAGGGCATTCATGTCACCTATCCCAAGGTGTTTCTTGAGGAGAGCGAGACCTTTGAGTGTGCCGGTGTCGTCGCCGATAATTTCTTTATCTTTCCCAATGGCCGGGTCTATCGCTGCCCCTTGTGCGAAGATTACCCCATCCATGCCTGGCGCATTGAAAACGATACCCTGCTGTACAATGAGGGGCTGACCGAAGACCGGTTCTTTGCCCTGAATATCGCTGAAGGATGTGTGATGAACAAGCTGCTCCAGCCCGACACCATCCGCTATGACGTCTCAGGAAGACCCGAACACCGGATCTCCTGCTGCCTGTTGAAACAGGAGGTTAAGGCCGCTTGCTTACAAGATAAAATTTAAGAATAGCATCCCTTTTTAAAATCGTAGCAGTGAGAGAGACTTTGGTGAAAGAGTGATAGCCTCGTAAATCTGGCAGTTTCCTCCACTCCTCATATATTGTGGCTATGGATCTGATTGTACTTTTACAACTTTTTTTAAGACTGGATAACGCGAGGGTAAAGCTGTTGATTTCCAGTGTGTTATGTTATAGGAATTATTATGTCCTTTTGGTGAGCAGGGCTCTTCGACAATCTGACCTCTCCTTCTCATTCATTCATCCCTCTTGATATAAAATTCACGTGAGCTCAATTATGGACAGATTAGGAGTGGCACTCCTCAACAATGTTTCAATCATGAAGTCCTGTGTGACCAAATATGCTGTTTACGGGGTGTCGGTTGCTATCAGTGCTATCATTCTCGCCACGTTATTGTCCGCCCAATATCTCTATGGAGGCATCAGCCTTGAGAGTATCATAGCAGCCCAGAAAAATAATTCTACGTTGTGGATTCTTGATGGCATGCCATTTGTTTTTGCATTCTGGGGGCAATATGTCAGTTCTTCCATGGCTCTTCAGGCGAGCACCATGGTGCTCGATCAGACCAATGAGCTGCGCAACCAGACGGTGGCGCTCGAATATCAGGTTATGCACGATGCTACCCATGACTCCCTCACTGATCTCCCTAACAGGGTTCTTCTGCTGGATCGACTGGATCAGGCTATCCATATCGCATTCCGGGAAAAGCAAGGTCTTGCCCTTTTCATCCTTGATCTGGACCATTTTAAAGACATAAATGACACACTGGGGCACCATAGCGGAGATCAGGTTTTAAAATATGTCGCACTCCGCTTAAAGGGAGTGGTGCGGGAATCAGACACTTTGGCCCGACTTGGCGGTGATGAATTTGCCATTATGCTTCCCTTGATTAAAGAAAAAAACTATGTGCAGCTTGTTATTGAAAAAATTCAGAACGCTTTTCACTCTCCCTTCATTGTCGGCGGCTTGAATCTGGATGTGCAGGCCAGTATCGGCATTGCCATCTTTCCCGAACATGGTAAGGATATTGACACGATTATGCAGCGGGCCGATGTCGCCATGTATGTTGCCAAACAGAATAAAGACGGCTTTGCAATCTATTCCCCGAATCTCGACAAATACACTCCAAAACGTTTGATCTTGATGGGTGCATTGCGCCAGGCTATTGAAAATGGTGATCTTGTTCTTCATTACCAGCCAAAAATAAACATTAAAACTAATCGCCTCATCGGTGTTGAGGCCTTGGTGCGCTGGCAGCATGAAGAGCACGGACTCATCCAGCCGAACGACTTTGTCCCGCTGGCGGAACGTACCGGCCTGCATAAGCAGCTTTTCTTCTGGGTTATAAAAACGGCCTTGGCACAGGCCGAACAATGGTACAGTAATCAACTTAAAATAGGTATTTCCGTTAACCTGAGTCCCTCAACGCTCCTTGATGCCGATCTGCCGGACGTAATTACCGGCTTGCTCGCATCCTCTACTTTACCTGCCAACTATATCACCTTTGAAATTACTGAAGGATCCATTATTAGAGATCCCGACCGTGCTTTGGCGGTCCTCGTTCGGCTGGCGAAAATGGGTATCAATATATCTATTGACGATTTCGGTACAGGCTATTCTTCTCTGGCGTATCTCAAAAAAATGCCGGTTTCCGAATTAAAGATTGATCAATCTTTTGTCCAGGATATGCTGAAAAATGAAAACGATGAGGTGATTGTCCGCTCGACCATTGACCTTGCCCATAACATGGGACTCAAAGTCGTTGCTGAAGGTGTAGAAGAAAAAGAAATAGTTGCTCGTCTGAAGTTGCTTGGCTGTGATATTATTCAAGGGTTTTATTATAGTGTTCCACTCAGTGGCAGTGATTGTACCGACTGGATCCGCTTTTATCACTTCCAGGATAGAGACAAGACTACACGAGGGTGATGCAGGACGCCAAGCCGGGATAGATTTATCCAGTTTCATCTGGTTAAACGATACCCTGCTGTACAATGTTTTTTAATTGGCGGTCACAATCGCCAGCAATCCGTGCAGGCTGGCGGTGACAACAAGCGCCAGGCCAACTTTGCGGTGGATGCCTATTTTGACCTGTATCCAATGTCGGCCGGAAAAGAGCTGAAACAGAAGAAGAATAAAATTGATGATCCCGAGGAGCTGCACCAGGGAAATTCCGTCAATCCGCATACCATCACCCCTCTCAGAATGTTGAAAATAGCCAGAAGACTACTGCAGGCCGATTGTCGTTGTTGCCGTGTTGGCGCTGCCATGCACATTACAGAATGCTGCCGATTCAAGGGTAATCGGCCCTGTCATGACGTATTCAAAGGTGCGGCTGAACTCGGCCGCCTCCGGAAGACTGAACCCGCCGAACTCCCAGCGGGTCACTTCCTGGCCATTGATGGTGAGAGACACCTTTTTTGTATGATGAAAAAAATTGTTGGCACTGTGGGTGATAAAGACCGTAATTTTGATTTTCTCTCCTTGGGCGGCTTTCACCGGGGCTTCCAGGCGGACAGTTGACTTGTTGGCTAAGGCCGATCCCGCGCCCAAAACAAATAAGACACTTATAATCAACAAGAACATTTTTTTCATGGTGCTTCCTCCGAGATATGGTGGCCCAACAGTCAAGTCACTGTGCACTTAGGGTCGAGTTTATAAGAGGCAACCTTTTACCAGCAGTGGCGTGGCGCTGCCCCGATTCTTCTTTCAATTCTAGAGATATCATAGCCGCCTTGTCAAGGTCCGCATACGTTATTTCTTTCCGGCTCCAAAGATGGCGGTGAGGAAGATCCCTGCCTCGTACAGCCCAAACAGAGGGATGGCGAGCATGGCCGTGGCCATGAAATCGCCGGCGGTCAGGAGAAAGGCGAGGACGACAATGGCCGCATAAAAAGAGAACCTTTTCTTGCGAAAGTAACCGGCCTGGACAAATCCGGCCTTGCCGGCCATGACCATGAGAAAGGGGATCTCAAAAGAGAGTCCGAAGGCCAGCATGGCGCGGGCCACAAAGGTCAGGTAGTCTCCGAACTTGGGGAGGGGTTCCAGGCTCTGGCTGGCATAACTCATGAAGAAGTGGAGCATTCTCGGCAGGACAGCGAGGAAGGCAAAGGCTGCCCCGGCCATAAACAGGAGAGTGGCCCAGAAGACCACCACTACGGCGAATTTTTTTTCATTGTTCCTGAGTCCTGGGGCGATAAACATCCAGATCTGATAAAGGATGATCGGAAAGCTGGCCACAAGGCCAACGAGCAGCGCCAGCTTGATGTACGAAAGAAAGGCCTCCGGCAGGTTGGTGTACACCAGCTTGTGGATCAGGGGGCTGGCCTGAAAGAGCGGGGCCAGAAAGATCCGGGCAATATGCTCGGAGAGACCATAGGCGATGGCGGTGCAGACGATAATGGCCAGGAAAATCTTGATTAACCGTGTGCGCAGTTCCTGATGGTGCGGGGTGAAAAGTTCGATGCTTCTGGTTAACATATTGGCGGAGTGTTCTTGTCTGGCGTTGGCTCTTTTTCGGGAGCGGCATGTTCTGCGGCGCCGGCCTCATCTGGCGCCAGGTCAACGGCTGGTGGCGCAGGCGAGGCAGTTTCGGCGTCATCGATCACGGTGAGCTCGGCCTCAATGATCGTGTCTTCCGTTTTGTCAGGGGCAGGGTTTACCCCTTCGCCGGGGACAAGGGTTTTCCAGGACTGGTCGGATGATTCAAGCAGGTTGTTCTCAAGGGGATGAACGGTATCGTGGAGTTCAGATTTGATGGCGGCGAGGGTGCCGTCTTCAGTCAGGTTCTTTTTGAGTGTCTCGGCAGTTTTTTTCAACTCCATCAGGTGTTTTGCCACGGACCGCGCGAGACCAGGCAACTTGTCCGGCCCGACAACGATGAGGGCAAGGGCCAGAATCAGAATCATTTCAGGGAGACCGATGCCAAACATAGAGGTACCTAAGTGGGTGAAGAGGGTGAAGAAATAAGGAGAGAAGTGTACTTTTTTTGTTACAAGTTATTGCGTGCAGCTTGTCTATCATGAACCACAAATGTACGCCATTTGCCTGAGGGTGTCAATGTATGATGAGTTTTGTGTTGATTGTCCGTATCCTCAGGGGTGACCAATGGATTGGAGCTGCTGGTAATAGTGCTGGAAGGTCTCATTCGGAACCTGGCTCTGCCAGTGACCGCTCAGTCTGGCCACAAGCCAGAAGAGAAGAAATGAGCCGATGATCAGCATTGGCAGCAGGAGCGGTGGGGCTGTTACCCTTCCCGGCAGGGAGAGCGTGAGGCAATCTTTTCCAGGGCAGACCGGGAGGCATTCCAGGCAGCCGATACACTCACCGTTGCGCACGGTTTGTCTGGCGGTGATCTCGATGGATGCCGGGCAGACCGTCTCGCATCTTTTGCAGTCAATGCACAGGTGTCGGTTGCGTTTGACCTGAAAGGGACTGAAAATGGCCAAAATGCCAAGCAGGGCGCCATAGGGACAGAGATAGCGGCACCACAGATTCTTCACCACAAAGGACAGGGCTATAAGCAGGAGCATGATCGAGCCGGCGAGCAGGCTCGGTTCCAGAAAGAAGTAGAGCATCTTGGCATCGGAGACCAGATTGTAGGATGAGAAATGAAAAGAGCTGAGCTCCCGCAGATTCATCTTCCAGAGGATGAGCCAGGAAAAAGTGGCAAGCAGCAGATATTTCAGAGAGAGCAGCGGCAGGTCGATCCAGGCGGGAACGGTCAGCAGGATATGCAGTTTTCTGCCTATCTTTTCCGCAAGATTTGAGGTGAAGCCAACGGGGCAGATCCAGCCGCAGAACCCTTTGCGTAAAAAGAGGCCAAGAAACAGAGCGGCCAGGAAGATGGTGAGACCTGCCGGATGAATCGTGTCATATTCTCCGGAAAGAACAAGCCGTTTCAGGCTGACCAGGGCGCCAAGGGGGAGAAAGGCCTCGACTGCAGACGGACGCTGGACAGCGACGCGATCAGCAACACTGGTTGCCCAGAGATAAAATTGATAGAATTGCAGGCCGATGACGAGACAGAAAGAGGCGAAAAGAGACTGGCTGATCAGGCGCAGGCTGGCGATATGTTTGCTGGTGAGAGAAAAATTCATTGAAATTGCAAGGGTTGATGTGGTTGACTGTCAACGGGCAGCTATTTTCTCTTCATCAGTTCCATGGCGGCGCTGATAATGGCAGGGGAATCCAGCCCGCCGTTTTTCCACAGGGTTTTCTGGGGGCCATGTTCGATGAAGTGATCGGGGTGGGCCAGGATCAAGGTCTTGATGTGAAAGAGGTGGCGTGCCGACAGGAGTTCCAGCACCGAGCTGCCCCATCCGCCCTGTTTGACATTGTCTTCAATGGTGAGTACCCGGCCGGTCTGTTCCGCCCAGAATGAGATGAGGTCGCCATCCATAGGCTTTACGAATCGGGGATTGATGACTGCCGCGTCTATGCCAAGTTTCTGCAGTCCTTCGGCGGCACGCAATGCCGGATAAACCCGGTTGCCAACTGGCAGCAGGAGAATATCGGTCCCTTCCCGCAGGAGTTCTCCCTTGCCGATCTCCAGTTTTTTCAGGTCGCCTGCCAAAGGTACCCCCTCGCCTGCCCCGCGTGGATAGCGCACCGCACAGGGGGCGAGATGGAAAACGGCGGTGTAGAGCATATGTTGCAGCTCATCTTCATCTTTTGGGGCCATGTAACTGAGATTGGGGATAAAGCGAAGAAACGAGATGTCGAAGACCCCGTGATGGGTGGGGCCGTCATCGCCTACAACCCCGCCCCGGTCGATGGCCAGGGTGACCGGCAGGTTGGGCAGGCAGACGTCATGAATGATTTGATCCAGAGAGCGCTGGAAAAATGAAGAGTAGATCGCCACCACCGGCAGGATCCCTTCAAGGGCAAGACCTGCAGCAAAGGTGACGGCGTGCTGCTCGGCAATTCCCACATCAAAAAAGCGGTCGGGAAATTCTCCCGCAAACCTGCTCAGTCCAGTGCCGTCGGGCATGGCGGCGGAAATGGCGGCAATCCTGCGATCGGACCGGGCCAGTTTGATCATGGTGTCGCCAAAGACCCTGGTGTAGCTGATGGATTCCCCTGTGGGCTTAGGGATGCCGGTTTTTACATCAAAAGGGCCAACCCCGTGATAATTGCCGGGATGAGTCTCCGCCGGCTTGTACCCCTTGCCTTTAGTGGTCAGGACATGGACCAGCACCGGGCCATCAAGGTTGTCACGGACATTTTCCAGGGTGGGAATCAGATCTGCAAGTTCATGGCCGGGGATGGGACCCACATAGTAGAATTTCAATGCCTCAAAGAGCATGCCGGGGGTAAAAAAACTCTTGAGATTTTCTTCACTTTTTTTGAGGACGCTGAGAATATTGTCGCCGATTCCCGGTATGTCACGCAGCTTGGTGGCGATATGATTGCGGATTTGAGTGATGGTCTTGCTGGTCATCTTGCGGTTGAGAAAGCTGGACAGGGCCCCGACATTCGGCGAGATGGACATCTCGTTGTCATTCAGTATAACAATGAGATTTTTATCGAGATGGCCGGCCTGATTCAGGGCCTCAAAGGCCATGCCGGTGGTCATGGAGCCATCTCCGATCACAGCCAGCACCCGGCTTTTGTCACCTTTCAGGTCTTTGGCAAGAGACATGCCAAGCGCCGCTGAGATGGAGGTGCCGGCATGACCGGTTTCCAGGGCATCATATTCGCTTTCACTGAACTTGGGAAAACCGCTCATGCCCTTGTGCTGGCGCAGGGTATGGAATTGTTCCTGCCGGCCGGTGACCAGTTTATGGGCATAGCACTGATGACCAACATCCCAGATCAGTTTGTCTGTCGGGGTATTGAAGACAGAGTGCAGGGCCAGGGTCAGCTCAACCACGCCCAGACTTGGCGCCAGATGGCCGCCGGTCTCGGCCACGGTGTTGATGATGACTTCCCGGATATCCTGGGCAATGACCTCAAGTTCTGCAATGGAAAGAGGGCGCAGATCGCTGGGGGACTGAATGTTCTTGAGTCTGACGGTTTTTGGGGAAAGGGTAGGGCTTGTCAACATGACGGCAATGAAGGTTTTATTTTTTAGACTTCTAACCCCGATAAACGGGATAAGTGCCTTCACGAGATTACTTTCTTGCAAAAAAACAAGAAAATAATCTCTAAGGCACTAATTCGACCGGGTAAGGATGTATTGGGCAATGGCCCGCAAGGGGTCGGCCTTTTCATCAAAGAGAGCGAGCGCGCTCTTGGCCTCTTTTACTGCTATTCCTGCCATTTTCCTGGTGGTGTCGATACCAAAAAAGGCAGGATAGGTGGCCTTGCCTTTGCTGGCATCGCTGCCAGCGGCCTTGCCGAGTTGTTCTGTGGTGGCGGTGACATTGAGCAGGTCATCGACAATCTGGAAGGCCAGACCCACCTGCTCGCCGTATCTGGTCAGGGCCTCTTGCTGTCTCTGGTCTGCCCCGGCGGCAATGGCCCCGGCCAGGATCGAGGCGGTAATCAGGGCGCCGGTCTTGCTGTGATGGATGGCGCGCAGGGTCTCAAAGGGAAATTCCTTGTTTTCATTGGCAATATCCAGTGCCTGACCGCCCACCATGCCGAGCGATCCGGCGGCCCGGGCAATGAGGTGAATGATTGTCAGTCGTTTTTCCGGGGGCAGCATGCTCTGGTTGCTGTTACTGAGCAGGTCAAAGGCCCAGGTCAGAATGCCGTCTCCGGCGAGGATGGCCCCAGCCTCGCCATGCAGGATATGGTTTGTCGGCTTGCCCCTCCGCAGGTCATCGTCATCCATGGCTGGCAAATCGTCATGGATAAGGGAATAGGTGTGGATACATTCCAGGGCGCAGGCGATGGCAAGCAGATCGTTGTCTGGATCCGGCCGTATCCCGATGGCCTGGCCTGCTGCCAGACAGAGGATGGGGCGGACTCGTTTACCCCCGGCGAACAGGCTGTAGCGCATGGCCTCAATGTGACCGGCGAAGGTGCCATGTTCCACGTCAGCCGTAAGCATGTATTGTTCCAGGGCGCGCTCGATCACCAGCCGCTGTTCATTCAGATAAGTCTTGATCTCCATTGGTGATCTCGTTAAAAGGAACTGATTCAAGCTGGCCATCTTTATTCAGGATGAGCTCGACCTTGGCTCGTGCCTCGGTCAGGCTGCTGTTGCAGAATGCGGCGAGTTTGATCCCCTCGTCAAATTTTTTGAGACTCTTATCCAGACTCAAATTTCCGTCTTCCAGCTCTTCAGTGAGCTGTTCA
>JANMTN010000358.1:0-1726 GCA_031390685.1 Desulfobulbaceae bacterium | reverse complement strand
GTCTTGCCAAGCTGCTTGGGAGTGATGGTGTAGAGATAATAGGCATGGGGATCACCCTCGTAGTTGGCGCTGGTGATCTTGAATGTATCCTGGCCGCGCAGGATGATTTCATCCTCCGCATCACCCCACAGGGAGAGACCGACCATCATGTCGGGAAAACGGTCCCGGGGCACCTTGATCAGGCCATTGGTGGCGCAGAAGGTGGGCAGCCGCTTGTAAAAGGCCTCAATCCGGTCCAGACAGAGGGTGGGTTCACCGCCGATGAGAATGGCCAGATTTACCCCGCGCTCCATTTCCTTGTCCACAAAGGTGTGCCACTTGCTTATGTCTTTTTCCTCCGATGCCGCCTTATGCTCGCCCGAGGAAAAAAAGAAACAGCCTTTGCAGCGCAGATTGCAGCGGTCGGTAACGTCATAGATGGAGCTGCGGATATTGAGCTTGGATATTTTTTTATAGCGCTCATACCAGTGATCATCGAGCAGGGAACTGACGGTTTTCATAATTTCTACAAAAAGTGACTAATTATTGAGTGGTGGAAGGATAGGCGTTGCACAGAGATTGACTCCCTTGTCATATCCTCTGACCCAGACCGCCAGGTAGGTATCAACATAGTCAAGCCAGGCGGAGAATGTCACCGGATCAGTGGCGTGACGATACATCCTGGCCGTGACCACGGCGCTGCCGGCGGCATAATGACGGCAGTCGTCACAATCAGTATCCGGCACACAGCAGGCCGCCTCGCGATCCCACTGCAGGTTGGTGCGGTATTGGCGAAAAGACCTGCCAAGACCGATATCCGTGGATTGGTTCATGCGGGGATACGAGCAGGAAAAAAGCTCATGCAGCCCCTGCTGCCGGGTGTGGGCAACGATATTGTAGGGAGAAAAAATAACGGTTTCCGGGAATTCGGCAAGCAGTTCGGTCATAACCTGCTCCGTTCTGGCAAGGGTCTCCGCCGTATGACGAAGCGGCCCGCTGTAGCCGACAGGGGCGGAAAACATATTGAAGGTGATTTTCAGGCCATTCCTGGCCAGAAGTTCCGTCACCTCTCTCGCCTCGTCGATGTTGACCGGGCTGAAGGTGTAGACAAAAACGGCCCGGGGGTCATCCTTGTAGTTTGCTATCTGCCGGACCAGCATGTCCGGGGCCTTTCTGATAGCAAGGCTGGTCCGGTCATTACCCCAGACCGAGAGATGGATTCGATAATCTATTTCCCGCTTGATAGATATCAAGCCGTTACTGGCAATGGCGCCCAGGGGAATCACCCCATGGCAGACCTCACACAGCTCCGGCACCAGTGACGGCTCGGCCCCGGCAAGCACGACAAAGGTTATCCCGCGGGCCTTTTCAGCCTCCAGAAGCTGTCGCCAGGCTGCCGCATCCCTGTTTTCCTCGGCAAACTGTTTTTCACCGGCAAAGTAATAACAGCCTTCGCAGCGGATATTGCACCGGTTGCTCATATCATAGGTGGATTCACGGAGGAAAAAATACTGGCGTACCTTTTCCCACCTTTTCCTTATAACCGGGTCTGCTATGATCTCGGAGAATTTATACTCCTGGGCCGGCGCAGTCACTTATTCGCCACTGGTCAGCTTGGTGTTGATATACTCGGCAATGATGCGTACGGTGGTCAGCTTGGGATAATCGTCTTCGTCAATCCGGATGCCATATTCGTCACGCAGGACCAGGGCAATAGTCGCCAGATCCATGGAGTCAATGCCGACCT
>JANMTN010000171.1:0-15963 GCA_031390685.1 Desulfobulbaceae bacterium | reverse complement strand
GGTAGTAGGGCTTTACTCGTATTTCCAGCAGTTTTAACAGCAGTCCCCGCATGATTTCCGGGGTGTCGTTGACCCCTTTCAAGAGAACGGTCTGGCAGCCCAGAGGAATCCCGGCATCGGCCAGCAGGGTACAGGCGGCGCTGGATTCCGGAGTGATTTCCGCTGGATGGTTAAAGTGGGTGTTGATATAGAGCGGATGATATTTTTTCAGGATAGCAACCAGCTCCGGGGTCACGCGCATGGGCAGGGTGCAGGGCACTCTGGTGCCGATGCGGATCACCTTGACTGAGGGAATGGCGCGCAGCTCCCTTAAGAGATATTCGATCCGGCTATCAGGCAGGAGCAGGGGGTCGCCGCCTGAGAGGAGCACCTCCCGCACCTGGGGATGACGGCGGATGTAATCAAGTCCGGCCTGGATGGTTTCCGGGCTGATAACCATCCTGTCGGTTCCCACCTTGCGTTTTCTGGTGCAGAAACGACAGTACATCGCGCATTGAGTGGAGACCAGGAAAAGGACCCGGTCCGGATATTTGTGGACCAGATTAGGGACTGGACTGAGACGTTCTTCGCCAAGGGGGTCTTCCATGCAGACCGGATCAAGCAATTCGGCGACATCGGGGACGGCCTGTTTCCATAGGGGAGCGCCTGTTTTCTGAATTAATTTCAGATAATAGGGGTTAATCCGCATGGGAAACGTTGCTATTACCTTGTCTAATGAGGTAATATCAACATTGAAATACTCATTCAAGAGAGTCGGGCTGGTTACGGAGTCTCTCAATATATCTTGCCATTTTTCCATAGCTCGACATTATGGGATATCATGCCTGAAATGTCAATTTGGTAAGTGGGTATTTGGGGTTGGCATGAAATGATTTTGGTGTCTTGTGGCGGGGGCTTGTTCACTTGGGTAACTTGAGCGTCAGGCTCCAGGTATTTTTATTTTTTACATTTTTTTACTATGGATATCGATCAGACACAAAAAGAACAAGCCTTGCAAAAAACCAAGGAACTGATGGCCGAAGGGGAAAGACAGAGGGCTCTGGTTCGGTTGTCGCGTCAGGTTGAAGAGTTTGAACGGGGAAATGTCAGCGTGTTGCTGCAGGATGAATTTGTCCGCAATGTATCACAGGCCATTGTTGAGGCTTCCCGTGAGGGTTCTGATGGTCGTGCCGAGACTCTTCTCGAAAAACTGGGCCAGCATGCCTGCGGGGAGGATACCAAAATCCGGGAACGGGCGGTCACGGCCCTCTCTTTTTGTTTCAGCCTTTTGTCTGCCGAAAAGTCTGCCGAGGAGAATGATGCCTTACTGGCAAAGGTGGCCTTGACGATGGCGCTTTGGCTGAAGGTTGAAACAATCTACCTTCCGGTTTGCGATACTGTTTGTCGACAGTTGCAGCAGAGTGGGCTGAGGATGCTCGATGAGGGCAATTGGCAGCAGTTTGATTCCCTGCTGGAAATCCTGTTCCAGATTCAATCCGGCGCCCTGGAAAAAGGCAATGTAATTAGGGGATTAGTTGCCAGGACCCAGGATCAACTGGCGGCCCCGCATGTCCTTGAGGAGCTTGCCCTGGTTTTTCTGCATAGCCAGGGGGGACGGCAGGCCCTGGCGGAGAAGATTCTGGTCCGTTTTGGCCGGCGGGCAGTGATCTTTCTGCTGGAAAAACTGTTGCTGTCCCAAGAAAAAGAGGAACGTCTGCGTCTCATCAAGCTGATTCCCAAAACGGGTAAGGTGGCAGTGCCGGTGCTCAAGGAGTATCTGACCAAAGATCTACCGTGGTATGGGGTGCGCAATATTGTTTTGCTCATTGCGGCCATGGAGGATCCCTCTCTTGTCCCCTTGGTGCTCCCTTCACTGAAGCACGAGGATATCCGCGTCCAGCAGCAGGTTATTGATTGTATTAACGATCTTGCGGGTGTGGATAAAAAGAGATATCTCCTGTCGGCTCTGTCTCTGGTTGCCGACGAACTCAAGGCCCATCTGGTTACGCAATTGGGACAGCTTGGGTGCGCGGAGTGCGCGGATGTGCTGCTCGATATTCTGGCAGATCGCGATTCCCTGGCCGCCCCTGTGCGCGATGATATTTTAAGTCAACTCTGCACTGTCCTTCGTATGGCGCCGCAGCAACGAACCCTTATCCTTTTACGGCAGCTTATTGCTGAGCGGGAAAAACAGGGTGGGGCCGGACACGATGCGGTAACTCTTATTGCCAGGCGCACCCTGCATATTCTTGAACCACAACTGCAGCCGACGGTTAAGAAACAGGGTGATGAGACGCGAGGGGATAAATACGAGGAGGAACTGGCCGAGGTTTCTTTTGATTCTGATCCGGTGGCTGCACAGCGGGCCAGGGTGAAGCTGCGTGGTCTGGAGGCCCAGATCCAGCAATTGCTGCAGGAGAAAAAGATAGCCGAGGCGACAGCTTTGCTTGCTGAACATGCGGTGAATGCGGCCCAAGAGAAAGATTTTGTGACCGCAGAGATATTACGTGACCGGATGCTGGCGGTGAACCCCAATGCCTTGATCGAGGTTATTCGTGTCGGTGAAGCAATAGAGGAAGAAAAGAGCAATGCCATCAGCAGTCATCATCTCACTCTCTGGAATAAGCTTTATGATTTTTTAGACACCGAGGCGTTCAGCGCCCTCTATCATTGCCAGCGTTTTAAAGACTATCAGGCGGAAGAGCTGATTGTCCAACAGGGGGACACCAATTCTACCCTTTATTTTATCAATGCGGGACAGGTCGGATTGACCTGCAGGCAAGGCAAAAAAGAGATTTTCCTTAAACGGATGTATCCTGGAGATATTGTCGGGGCTGGTCCTTTTTTTGATGTCTCGCTCTGGACGGTAACGTTGACAGCCATGACTGCGGTGCAGGTTCAGATCCTGGAGCGAGAGGCCTTCCTGGCCTTGTTGCCGCAGTATCCTGGTCTTGAATCCAGTCTCTCTGATTTCTGCCGCCGATCAGACAAGGTGCCGGAGTTGTTGCGAATCGCTGGTGAGACCCGGCGGGAGGATGTGCGGCATCCAGCGCAACAGATCATTGTCAACACCTTGCTGAATGGTCATGGCAACGGCTCTCCTCAAAAATTCAAGGGACAGGTGGAGGATATCTCTATTGGTGGTCTTTCTCTGTTGATTCGTATCTCGAAGAAAGAAAATGCGCGACTGCTTCTGGGAAGAGGCCTCATCTCCTTTCTGCCCATGGGCGCAGGCGAGACGCGAGAGCGCAGGGGAGAAATTGTCGGGGTTACCTTGGAGAATTATGTGGACAAGGATTATCTTGTGCATGTGCGATTCAATGAGCCCATGGGCGCAACAGAGCTCCAAGCCATTCTTTTTTACTGGCACCGCAAGTAAAATGTGCTGCCAGTGCCGGGCATGGATGCCCCAGTGTCGCCCGAGCCAGGGCCGAAGACCCCTGCTTGCCTGGCGAAAGGGAGGCCGCCATTCATGGAGGCATCATTTTCTGTTGGGGATTTGACCCTGTCGCCCCCGTTGGCGCTGGCTCCCATGGTCGGCCTGTCCCATTCGGCGCTGCGGACACTGGCGCTGGAATTGGGGGGTGTCGGTCTGCTTTTTACGGAGATGCTGTCGGTGAACCGGCTTCCGCAGGAGAATGCCGGTGTCTCGCCTTTTCTCCTGCGTTACCCGGAAGAACAGCCGCTTTTTTACCAGCTTTTTGTGAGTCCTGGCCAGGATGTAGTTCCTGCCGTTGAACGTCTGCACCAGCTTGGCGCTCAGGGGGTTGATCTCAATCTGGGCTGTCCGGCCCCGAATCTGCGGAAACAGGGGGCGGGTTGTGCCTTGACCAATGATCGGGAGCAGGTGCGTCATATTGTTGCCAAGCTGAGGGCGGCTACCCGATTGCCTTTGAGCGCCAAAATCCGTCTGGGCGCCAGTTTGGATGAAGAAGGGTTGCTTGATTTCTGCCGGATGCTGGAGGGTGAAGGGGTTGATCTTCTTTCCGTCCATGGACGTCTGCACAAGGAAAAATTCTGCCGGCGGCCGCGCTGGGACTGGATTGGCAAGGTTAAATCTGCCGTAAACATTCCGGTGCTGGCCAATGGCGGCATCTTCAGTGTTGACGATGCCAGGAAATGCCTGGAACTCTCCGGGGCGGATGGCCTGATGCTGGGCCGGGGCGCGGTCTGTCGGCCCTGGTTGTTTGCCGAGATTGCCAGGGAAATTTATGGGGTGTCATACCCTCCGACCAGTTTGAGTCTCGCGGATATCTATTTTCGCTTTGTCCAGCTCCTGGAGCGGTTTCGTCCGGAACGGCGTCTGGGACGTTTGAAGCAGTTTACCCATTATTATGGGCAGAACTTTACCTTCGGCCATCACCTGGCCATTGCTGTCCAAACCAGCAGTTCTGTTGAACAGGCCTCGGAACGTGCTATGCAATTTTTTTCCCGTAATCAATAAAGTACGGGCCTGTAACTGCAAAAACGGGCTGCCGAAAAATCGGCAGCCCGTTTTTGTTTGTTACCCTTTCAGCAAACCGCTGGCTATACCTTCACCAGCTTCACCTTGGTGTCATAAAACGAGACACTCCCGCCCACCTTATCGATCATGCAGGTATTTTTGAGATACGGGTCCACCCACATGGCGGCATTGGCATGGATGCCAACACCGCGGCGCGGGTCGCCCTTGATCACCTTGCCGTCGATGGTCTGGTCCACGGCGCCGGTGGCCCAATGGGCATAGCCCAAAATGAAGGTGATGATCCCGGGCCGGATAGTCTCGGTTACCTGGACCTTACCGATCATCGGCTTCTTTGTGCCGTTCTTCAGGTCCCAGACCCCTTCGGGATTGGTTGAAGAGAGCACCTTGACCTTATCACCGCTCTTGAGTCCCAGTTCTTTCGCATCACTAGTATGGATGATGATGCCGTTTTCCGGCATGGAATCGGTGAGGTAGGAGTGACTGATGGTGCGGGACTTGGTCATGCGCACGTCCCGCTGGGTGATCATCTGCAGGTTGTAGCCCTTGGACTGCTCGGTGGGTGGGCGGTCCAGGGTATCGACAATGGGCATGTACTTGGCCATGCCCAGATAGTGCTTGCCGGTGAAGGCGTCCTTGCACTTGTAGGTCTTCTCCTGATAGAGATTGATGTACTTGCCATACTTGTTGGCCACCTGGTCGCCCTTGTAGCTGTTCTCCTGGGTTTCGAAGCGACCGCCCCGGTTGAGCACATGCACCACCTTGGCGAAACTCGCCCCGGCAATGGCCTTCCAGCGCTCCGCATCAAAGACGTTCTTGGGCAGATGCCTGCGGGACTTGATAAACAGCTCGATCTCCGCCGCCGAGGCATCGGCCACCGGCTCCTTGCCGTCGGTGGCCACATTGGCCACCATCCGGATGTAGAAGTCGTCGGGCCGGGTCAGGGGCTGGCCTTCGCCAAAGCCGTTGGGCCCGAAGCCAGCCAAGCCCAGTTTCTCGGCCAGAGCCAGCCAGACGGTCTCGTAGGAGATGGGCTGCTGCTCGCCGAATACGGTGACGATCTCGTTGGGCGAGGGGATAACCGGCTGGCGGATGGGCTGCACCTTGACCGGCATGTTGGGGTGCGAGCCCTGCATCTCCCAGCGCTCCAGGTAGTGGAGATCCGGGAAGATGTAGTCGGCATACAAGGTGGTCACGCCGATGGTGATGTCGCTGGCAAAGTAGAGCGGGATGTGTTCCAGATTGACCAGCGCCTCGATCTGGGTATGCCCGGCGGGCAACGAGTAGGTGGGCGCCCCCATGTAGGAAAAGAGCGCCTTGACCGGGTACGGATAGGCGTCGGCCATGGAGGGAAGGATCTCCTCGTAGACATCCGAGGAGAGCGGCCACCAGTTGCGCTTGGCCGGGTACTTGTCCTTGTCGAAGATGGTGGACTCTTCGTACTTGGCGTCGTGGCGGATGATGGACAGGCCAAAGGCCTTGCCCGCCTTGGGGGTGATCTTCTTGAAATTGAACGGCTGCGCCTCGGTCTTGGTGCCGTCGGTGTTGAAGGTGGAGGCCACGATCATGCCGCCGGTCCAATCGTAGTTGCCAATCAGCGTGTTCAGGGCCATCAGGGCCGAGATGTTGTAAAAACCGTTGGTGTGCTGGGCCGGGCCGCGGTGCATATCCACACAGGCCTTTTTGCCATAGCTGGTGAACTCCTTGGCCACCTCCTCGATCACCTTGGCCTTGATGCCGCAGAGCGCGGCATACTCGGTGATGGATTTCTCACTCACCGTCTCCAGCAGCACTTGCAAACCGCTCTTTACCTTGATCTTCTTACCGTCATTATCCTCCAGTTCGGCGGTGACGAAGAGATCGCCGACCACGGCCTCCTTCTCGTCGTTGGGATCAAAGGCCACCGGCTTGCCGCCCTGCATGGTCACCAGATATTCGAAGTTGAACTCCTTGCCGTCCTTGTCCTTGCGGGTTTCCTTCTCTTTCAGGCCGATGTCGGAAGCGCGCAGCAGGGTGGAGGGCTCGCCGTCTTTGTCCAGTTTTATCAGCCAGCCAGCGTTGCACCAGGTGGTCTCTTTGCCGGCCGTGGCCGCGGCCTTGTTGGCGTTGCCCAGGTATTTGGCGTCGAACCTCTTGTTTTCCAGAATCCAGCGGGCCACCCCGTTGGCAAAGGCGGCGTCGGAGCCGGGCAGCACCGGTACCCAGCGATTGGCCTTGCTGGCCAGTTTGGAAAAACGGGGGTCCAGCACGGTGATCTTCAGCTTGCCGTCGACCAAGCGCTGGGTGATGCGCGGGCTGCGGTTGGACGGGCCGTAGTTGGCGTCAAAGAGGTTGGCCCCGACAAACATGATGTACTCGGAGTTTTCCTGATCGGCCTGCCAGTAAAATTTCTGGCCGTCTTTGAAGGTGTCACCTACATACTGCTCGCTCAAGGCCTTGGAGGCGAAGTAGAGCGAGCCCTGGCAGACCGTGGTGTGGCCATGGGTATTGGCCGTACCGAACTGCTCGTAGAAACGCTTGGAAAAATCGGCGCGTCCGCCCTTTTTGCGGCCCCACATGTAGACGAACTGGTTGTTCTTGGGGCCAAAATCCGGGTGCTCCGGGTCGATGAGCTTGTCGAGATTGGCGGCGTGCTTGGTCTTGAACTCGGCGATGGCCGCCAGCTTCTCTTCCTGGGTTTTTTTCTTGCGCAGAGCGGCGACATCCTTGCCCATCTCCTCATAGACCTTGGCGTCTTTGAGGACGAAGAGGTCTTTCAAACCCGTAACCTGGCGGTTCTCCTCGCCTGGCACCTGCTTGAAGAGCAGGCCGCCGTCCACGATCTCGCTGATCGCCTGGTCAAAGGGAATTGCCTGCCACTTGCCCTCGCCCCGCTTGCCGGCCCGTTTCAGCACCCGGCTGATCCGGTAAGGGTCGTAAGCGCCCTGATGGCCGGCCTGACCCTTGGGGCAGATACCGCTGTCCAGCTTGGCGGCGTAGTTCATGTCTTCCTTCATGGGCAGATGGGGATGGAGGGTGAAGGGGTTGTACGGGTTGCCGTCGATCTTCACCGCCACGCCGTCGAGTAGCTTGACCTTGATGCCGCAGCCGGTGTTGCAGTTGAGGCAGACGGTGTAGAGGATGTTTTCGGCCTTCATCAGCTCATAGGCCTCAGCTTCGGTCAACTCCCCGGCCTCGACCCGGGAGACCAGCATCCTGGCAAAATCCAGTTGACTGACAGCCAGGGCCGCGCAACCGGCCAGGGCGGTTTTTTGCAGAAAATCCCGCCGGGAAAGACCGGATTGTTCTTCTTTGTCTTTCGTTTTCTTCAAATTATTCATGACTCCTCCAAAGAGATAATTTCATACGGGGGCGGTGTGTTACCGATACAGGGGTTCCAGCTTCTCGTTGGACACATAGTAGACCCTGGGGGCCGTGCTCTTGTTCGCCTTGAGAATCTGGACCTTATTGGCCTTTTTCACCTGGGCGATCAGGCTCTTGGGGTCGTTCTCATCGCCGAAATAGTTAGCCCGGCAGGGGCAGGTGGTGACACACTGGGGGAGCATGCCGTTGGCGAGCCGATGCACGCAGAAATGGCATTTGCGGGCGTTGCCGATGGGCTGGTTCTTGCCGGAACGGGGCCATTGCTTGCCGTATTCGAAGGAGGGCATGGTCTCGTATTTCTGGATGGCAGGTGTCCCTTCGGTGTGGAACTTGCCCTCATCCATGGTGCGAGCGCCATAGGGACAGGCCGGGACACACTTACCGCAGCCGATACACTTGGTATAGTCGATGGGCACAGTACCCGCGCCGATGCCCTTGGTCTCCTTCCAGGTCGCCTCGCCCTTGGCGGGGCAGGCATCCACACAGGGCGGCTTGTCGCACTGCATGCAGGGCCTGGGCAGGAAGGTCCGGGAGACCTTGGGGTACTTGCCCTGTTCGTATTCATAAACCGGACGGTATTGCATCTTGGGCGGCAGCTTATTTTCGGAAACGCAGGCAATAGTGCAGGCATGACAGGCCGTGCATTTGCGCAGGTCGATGAGCATGGCCCATCGCCGCTCTTCGGGCTTTCTCTTCAGCGCCTGTTGCAGCTCTTCGTGCATGGTAACGAGAATGTCGTTCATAGCCTCTCCTTATAAGATTCTTTCGTATGACACTTGGTGCAGTCGTCCTTTACCGAAAAGGCCTTTGTGCCGTTATGACAGGCGCCGCAGGATGCTCCGGTCTCCATGGCCTTCATGGTCACGGTTTTATGCTGTTTGCTGGTGGTATAGAGCTTGGGATGACAGGCCAGGCAGGCCTGCTCCAGCTCGACCACATGGCGTTCGTGGCTGAAAACAATGTCGCCGCCCTCGCTCTTCAAGGTGAGCTCGCCGCCCCCAACGGTTGCCATTGCCGGCAGGGCTGTAATCGCCAGCAATGCCGGTATGATCAGGATCATTCTCATAGTTGTTCTCCTTTGTGTTTGCTTGGAACCGCTTTCCTATGGCGTAACGGCAATACGTTCTCTTGCAATGGCAATGCTTGTCTTGACAACTCTGACGCGGATGACCTTGGTGAAGATGCCTTCCTTGGGCATGATGCAATCCCCGGTGGCCTTTTTGATGGCGCAGCCGGAGTTGTGGCATTCCTTACCGATCGGGGTAACTTCAAACACCACCTGGCCGTCAAAAACCAGACGGTCGCAGATGGCAAACGCCGTCTGCATTATACAGACGGCGCTATCAAGAAAATCCTGATTTGTGTGTCAGGTAAAAGTGGCGCTGATTAAAACTTGTAGTTTATGTTAGCCTGGTAGACGTTGACCTGATCTTCCTTGGCGGCGGTGTAGTCTTCAGCGCGTTCAATATTGTAAAAGGTAAAATCGGTAGACCAGTTCTTGGTAATATTATATCCAAGCAAAGTCTTCCATCCCTGTTTATTGGTTGCGACAAGGCCATCGCTAAAAGTTTGATCTGAAAGGTAACCGAAGAGAGAGTCTGCCTCGATCACGGAGTAGGCGAGACCCATCTTAAATTTATTGATGGTGGCGTCGACACCTACAACCCAACCCATATCGTTTTCTTCGGGAGTTTCCGGAAATTTGCTACCGGCCTGGCTCTGGCCAATCTGGCCATTGGCGCCGAAGTTCAGCCAGGCTTGACCATACACTTTCATATTTGCCGGACCTACAGGAAGACTGACGTCCCCATAGATGTCACCAATGTTCAGTTCATAGACTTCAGGGTCAACACTGTCGAGTTTAAAAATGTCATTTTGTTCACTGATTAACTCATGGCTGTAGGTATGGTATCCGGTGGCTACGGCAAACTTGCCTTTTTCGCCGAACTTGCCATTGTAGCCAACCTGTCCCATATAGAGCATGGCGGTGTCATCATCCCGCACCAGCTTGGCCGCATAGGTGCCGCCCATGGCAAACAGGCCTTCTTTTGGGCCATAGGCCATGGTCAGACCGGCAAGCCGGACATCGCTATCCCAGAAAACCCATGAAGATTTATACGGATTTTGGTGTTGCCCCAGGGTCATACTGACATCATTCCATTTATGTTTGGCATAGGCATAGTCAAGACGAATATCGCCGGTTTCAAAGGGTTTGTTCTCACTCCAGGTATCATTGGTACTGGTTGGGTCGTCGCTACCGGAGGCCAGGCCAGCGCCCACCTGCCAGCTTTCTTCCTTGTTATCCCAGACACCGCCCAAGCGGAAACGGGTTCGGAATCGCTCGCGGGTGATATCCTCTCCCATGCCGTCCTTGAACTGCTTGTTACGCACGTCATAGCGAAAACGCATATCGCCCTTGAGTTTAATCCCGTCGATGAATTCATTGCCGGAAACGACGAATCCTTTTTTCTTCTCAATGGCGTCAATATGTTCCTGTTGAGTAGCAACCGTGGTCTTCAGAGATTCAAGATCTGCGCCTGGAGCAGCTTTCTGCCCCTTGAGCATATCAATCTCCGCTTGCTGGGCTGAAACAATCGCCTGTAACTCCTTGAGTTGTCTCAAGATCTCATCATTGCTCTGGCTTCCGCCCGCCATAGCAGTCGCGGGTAGATACAGACAGAATCCGAGGGCGGCTGCCGTTGATAATACCTTTTTCATTTTCTTTCTAGTCTCCTTGTAAAATTAAGTAGTTTCTTCCTTTTTTGAGCTTACTTACCATCTTCCCCCATTTTCCCTATGGCGTAACGGCAATATGTCCTCTTTCAATGGCAAGGCCCGCCTTGACAACCCCGCCGTGGATGACCTTGGTGAAGATGCCTTCCTTGGGCATGATGCAATCCCCGGTGGCCTTTTTGATGGCGCAGCCGGAGTTGTGGCATTCCTTGCCGATCTGGGTGACTTCGAGCACCACCTTGCCATCAATAACCAGGCGGTCGCCGATGGCAAGCTCAGTCAAATCCAGGCCCCGGCAGACGATATTTTCGGCAAATACCCCATGCTTCAGGCGGGGCATCTTTTTCTTTACCGCATCGATGCTTTCCCCGGCCAGCAGCGACACCTGCCGGTGCCAGATCCCGGCATGGGCGTCCCCCGTGATCCCCCAGTTTTCCTCCAGAATGATCTCGGGCACCTCTTTTTTCACCATACCTTTTTTCCCGCTGATGCAGACTGCTTCGACCATTCCCATAAGTCACCTTTTCTTGGTTAGTAATTATCACTTGATGTTTAGGGTGAAGCCTGAAGACTGAAGTGCATCAATCATCACGCCACGCCCGAATAAAGGCAGAATATCAAAAATCCCAGCATGTTGTATGATCACGTATTATTTGTCCATAAAAACCTTCGGTCTTCAGTCTACTTGTTATAGTAGTTATAAATGTACTCTTGATTTGAAGCTGGAAGAAGAGATCATGCCGATCAACCATTATCAGCATGGATAATCAGCTCACTTATCTGATTATCATGATAGGAAAATTCTCAAAGGAAAACAAGAGGAATACATCTGATTTTTTGTAGGGATTTCCCCTACAAAAGGGTAGCGGAAGGAGAGAGATCAAGCGGCTGGCAGTTTCTGGCGGGCGACAAATTCGACCAGCTCGGCCCTGGTCTCTAAGCCAAGCTTGGTCATGGCCCTGGAGCGGTAGGTTGCCACAGTCTTCTCACTGAGAAAATGTCTTTTTCCTGTCTCTCGGCCGGTATAGCCCATGGCCACAGCGAGCATGACCTGCTGTTCCCGCTTGCTCAGCGAGCGCCAGAGCAGCTCCTCGGGGGAGGCTGTCCCCTTTTCCTGCCCGGCCAGGATATCCGGCATCATGACCGGATGGATATACATCTGTCCGCGCATCACCAAACGGATGGCGTAGAGCAGATCGACGTCCAGACATTTTTTGAGAATAAAGCCTTTGGCGCCTTTGGCCACGGCCTCCTTGAGATACTGATGATCCTCATGCATGGTCAGCATGAGGACGCGGGTCTGAAGCGCCTGCCGCAAAATCTCCGGCAGAAGCAAGAGCCCGCTGGTACCGGGCAGGGAGATATCGAGGAGCACGATGTCCGGTTGCAGCTCCTTAGCCTGAGCCAGGGCTTTCTGCCCCGAATCGGCAGTGCCCGCCACCTCCATGTCCGGTTCGGCATTGAGCAGCAGGCTCAAGCCTGACAGAAGCACCGGATGATCATCAACCACCAGAATCCGAATCATTTCATTGTTCATGGCAGACCCCCGCCTTGGCAGGCATTTCAAAAACCAGCATGGCACCCTCACCCGGACTGCTTTCAATCCGGAAAGCCCCTTGCAGCAACTGGGTCCGCTCCCGCATCCCCAGCACCCCGAGCTTGGCCTTGGAGTCAACCAGTTCCGGCGCAAAACCAAGGCCGTTGTCCTCGATCACGCCCCGAATCTTCTCCCCGCGCCATTCCAGGAGCACGCTCACCAATGTGGCCCGGGCATGCCGCGCCACATTGGAAAGGGCTTCCTGCACGATCCGGTAGATGCAGGTTTCCGTGCAGGCATCCGGCCTTTTCTCGGCAAAACCGATGACGGTCAGCTCCACCGGTATCCCCTGCCGGTTGATAAAATCCCGCACCAGCATCTCCACCGCCGGGACCAGGCCGAGATCGTCCAGCACGCTGGGTCGCAGCGCCACTGCCAGATTATGAATCACCTCCATCTCCTCGGTTATGGCCTTTCTCAACCGGCTGATACTCTGGAGGGTATCTGTCTCGTTTTTCGCGTTTTCCAGCATTTTAAGATCAACCATGACCGAGGCCAGGGCTTGACCGGTCTGGTCGTGGAGTTCGCGAGCGATCCGTTTTCTTTCACTTTCCTGCCCGGCCATGACCCGGTGCAGAAAATCCCGCTGGAGATGCTCCTTTTCCAACCGGGCCTTATCCGCGCTGGCAAGAGCAAGCACCATGGCGTTGAAGCCCTCCATGAGTTTTCCCAGTTCATCCCGGCTTTCCGTCGGGACCAGGGTCACGGAATAATCCCCGCGCCGCACGGCTCGGGTGGCTTCAAGCAGCCTGCCCACCGGCCGGGTGATAATCCAGGTCAGCCCCAGGGACAAGAGCACCCCGAATACGGCGACCAGCAAGGTGGTTCGGGCAAGGGATCCGGTGATCGCCCCGATCTGGCGGCGCAGACTGTCGCCCTTCACCCCGACCACCACCGCGCCTTCATTGCCGTTGCTGATGCCTACCGTCGCCTCCCAGATGTTTCCCTCATTGGTGCGAAGCAGTTTCGGGGCGGATGCCTGCGGCGGAAGGCCGGGGGAGATTTTCAGCAGATCCGCCGGAAACCCGCCCTCAAAGGTATGGGCAACCACCTGACCTGCACCATTGCGGACAAAGACATAGCGCAGGTCGGGGCGATTCTGCACCGTGTTTCTGAGCATCTGGGTCAGGCCGTACACATCGTTGATCAGCAGATAATCATGGGACTGATAGGACAGCTCCGTTGCCACGAAGTGGCTCTCTTCCCGAAGAAAGGCGTCGAAGTGCTCGCGGAGCGCCACCTGCACCTTGTAAATACTGACCGCGCCAAAGAGAAGGATCAGGGTCAGGGCCAGCCCCAAGATCTTCAGCTTCAGCGGCACGCTGAGCAGGACGGACCTGCCCCGGCGCGCAGCTTGCCGGAAAAATGCTGTCAGGGCAACAGACACGGGCGCCTCTCCTTAGAACCCATACAGTCCTGGCTCGGGCTCCACGAAGCGTTCCACCCCGAGCGCGGCCAGGGCTTTTACGCCTTCCGCATCACGATGCAGGCCGAGGAGCAGCGCTTTCAGCAGGGCTTTCCTTGACGGGGAGATGGCGTGCGGCACCACCACCGGGGGGATGCCAAACTCCGGCGATTCCCAGATAACCCTGGTTTGCCGGGCAATTTCCGGGTTGCGTTTCCCGGCCAGTTCATAAACCAGGCTGTCAACCGAAGCGCCGTCCGCGATGCCTTCCATCACCGCAGCCATGGAGCGGTCATGGCTGTAGGTGAAAATCGTCCGGCCAAAAAAGGTTTCCGGCTGCTGCCCCAGACCCTGCAACAGGGACAGGGGGTAGAGATAGCCGGTGTTGGAAAGCGGATCGGTGAAAGCGAATACCTTGCCGCGCAGGTCGGCAAATTCCCGGACCGGGGAAGCGGCTGGCACAATGACAAAGGCCCGGTAGGTGGTCTTGCCGTTGATCCGGGGGACAACCAGCAACGACATCGCCTCTTTCCGGACACCCTCAACATAGGCTCCGGTGCAGATGAAACCCAGGTCCACTACATTTCTGGCCAGCAGGTCGTTCAGCTCCTGATAGGTTTTGCGCTGCACCAGGATTGCCGGTTTGCCCGTCTTGTGGCCCAGGTAGTCGATGAGTGGCTGGTAGGAGTGCGCGGTGCCCTGGGGAGAAAGGATGGCCCCCACTCCGATCCGGAGTGTTTGCGAATCCGGCTCGCTTTGCCCGGCCGGGAGCTGCTGGAGCTTGTCCAGGCGGACTGGCGGATTCTGGCCGGAGGGATTCTCCTGCTCGGCGCGGTCGCAACCAAGACCGGCGGCAAGGGTGAGGGCAACGAGGCAAAGAAGGGAACGCCACTTTCGCGACATGGTCATCCTCACGAGCAGCAGCGGACGAGCGTACTGATTGCCTCCCTGACAAGATGCAGGGCCCGTCATGGTTTATGGTTTACAGGAAACATGACAGACCCCGGCGGGGGTTTCTTTGGCAAAGGGGAAATATTTCTTCTTGAAATAGAGGGCCACATGAACCAGGCCCAGGAGCACCGGCACCTCGACCAGCGGCCCGATCACCGCGGCAAAGGCCTGGCCGGAGTCGATGCCGAAGACGGCGATGGCCACGGCAATGGCCAGTTCGAAGTTGTTGGAGGCGGAGGTGAAGGAAAGGGTGGCCGACTGCTCGTAGGTGGCCCCGGCCTTCATGGACAGGAAAAAGGAGACCAGAAACATCATCAGGAAGTAGATGGTGAGCGGGATGGCGATGCGGAACACGTCAAAGGGTAACTGGACGATGTATTCGCCCTTGAGGGAAAACATCACCAAGATGGTGAAGAGCAAAAAAATCAGGGTGAAGGGGCTGATCTTCGGGATCAGTTTTGTTTGGTACCACTCTTCGCCCTTGAGCTTCACTCCGACAAATCGGGTCAACATCCCGGCGATGAAGGGAATGCCGAGATAGATGAAGACCGATTCGGCGATCTGGCCCATGGAAATGTTGACTACCGCCCCTTCAATATGCAGCCAGCCGGGAATGATGGTGATGAAGAGCCAGGCATAGAAGGAGAAGAAGAGGACCTGAAAGATGGAGTTAAAGGCGACAAGACCGGCGCAGTATTCGCGGTCGCCATCGGCCAGGTCGTTCCAGACAATGACCATGGCGATGCAGCGGGCCAGGCCGATAAGAATGAGCCCCACCATGTATTCGTGGTAGCCGGAGAGAAAGGCCACAGCCAGACCGAACATGAGGATGGGGCCGATAATCCAGTTCTGGATGAGTGAGAGCAGAAGCACCTTGCCGTTGCGGAACACCTCGTGCAGCTTTTCATAGCGCACCTTGGCCAGCGGCGGATACATCATGAGGATCAGGCCGATGGCAATCGGGATGTTGGTGGTCCCCACCTGGAAGGAGTTGATGATATCGCGGATGGAGGGATAGAGATATCCCCCGGCCACGCCGACAAACATGGCCAGGAATATCCACAGGGTGAGAAAGCGGTCGAGGAAATTTAATTTTTTTCCGTTATCCGGCATGGTGGTTTTCCTTGGGAGATGTATTGATAGTTCGGGACAGCTTAGGTGCCGTTAGTACCATTGAAATGGAGTAATTATGTTCGGAGTCTTCGCTTACCTGAACGACAGCTTAGCAGTGGCAGGCCGCTTCATCCTTGGTGGCAAGGTAGGCGGCCAGCGCCTCCTGATCTGTTTTTCCCTGAGGCAGAGCGACAAGCTCGCGCCGAAGCAGCTCCAGGGTCTGTTGCTGCACAGGGTTCTCCTCTCCGGCCAACCGGTAATACATCCACTGACCCTGACGCCGCCCCTTGATCCAGCCGGTAGTGCGCAGGGTGGCGAGATGGCGTGATACTGTGGACTGCGGCAGATCAAGCACCGCCA
>JANMTN010000164.1:0-19812 GCA_031390685.1 Desulfobulbaceae bacterium | reverse complement strand
AAGATCGTCCGGGCTCACATCATTCCCCGCCACCGTGACCAGAATCTTGCCGGCGACCACGACGTTGATATCCCCCCGTTTCGCCTGCGCTTCATACTTGACAATGGCAGTCTGATTCTTGATCTTTTCCAGCTTGCCGCCGCTGGAGGTGGCGAACATGGGATTACTGATCAGCATCATCATGCTCTGCAGCAAAGGTGAGTCGGTGGCGATCTTCACGGTAATATCACCTTTGTCGCCCTTGCGATATCGCCCCTCAGCCGACAGTCCGCCACCAAACATGGTCGTCCCCGCGGCCTGCGAGACAACCTCATCGACAGTCCAGCCGGACAGGGGTTTTGGAATATAAACCTTCAAGCCATCGGCCTTGATCTGCCTAATCTTCTGCGCCGCGAACTTAAGACTGGTCATGGCCTCCGCGTAACTTCCCTTCTTGTACTGATCCAGGCCCTGCGTGATCGAATCCGTCACCTCATCCGCAAAGACAGGCCCGCAGACCACCCCCATACACAGACCCAATGCCACCGCCGCCCTGCCATATATCCACAGCTTCATACGCCCTCCTGATCAAGTAAGATAGTTGAAAATCACCCAGACGACGCCACTCTGCATATGCTATCATGAACGATTGTGTTTCGCAATTTTCTCTCTATTAACGAGTATAGGCATATCCGGTAATGTTTTTTGACGCTGGAACTTTTGCAAAAATCAAGATGTAGACCCTGTCCTCTGTCATGAGCCCAACTCATCTGCCACAGCAATCAACCGTAGCTTCAGAGACAGAAAACGAAATCTTGTTTTTTCTGTCAGCAATTGTTACCTTTTATATAAATTTCACAGTATTCTCATGTCTATTTCCTCAATTTTCTTCTTATATTGTTTCCCAAACCCATGCCACAAAAATCCCGTATCCCGGTTCTGCTTCTACCCGCTCTTTCCGCAAGTCTGGCCTATGGCATAGCCTACCTGGCAAGTACCTGGTTCTTCTCCGTTGCTATTTTACCTCTGGGCGTAGCGCGTGATTTCCCTTTTATCCTTGCCATTTCTTACCTTTTATTTTTCTTGTCCCGCAATATCTGGGCCTTCATCGCTCTCCAATGGGTCATAATTGCCATCCTCTATATCGGCAATGCGGCCAAGCTTGCCTTTTTTGGCGGCCCCATGGTACCCGATGATGTCTATGCCCTGCGCTCTCTTCTCCTTATCCTCAGTGGCTGGCAACGCCTGCTGGTCGCAGGATCTCTTACCGTGCTTTTCGGTCTGCTGCTCTTTAACTTTCGTTTCCGATATCGTGGCGCGTGGCTGACCTTGGGACTCATTCTCGCCCTTGCCTTGAGCCTCATTCATTACCCCCACCCCATTGTCACCTTTCTCGACACACAAGTTGGTAACAGCGTCTGGGATCAGCGTACCAACTACGTTCAAAAAGGAGCAACGCTCTATTCCATTCAGGAAATCGCCCGTTTCTTTCGGGATATCGAGCAGCCACCGGACAGGCAAAGGGCCTTGAGCGCCGCATCTGCCCTGCTGGCAAACTCCTCTGCCCAAGCCCCCTCTCCACCCCAGAACCCAAGAAACGTGTACGTCATTCTCCTCGAGTCCTTCTGGGACCCGCTCTTGCTGAAGTCCATTCATTTGAACCAGGACCCGCTGGGCCCTGCGTTCAGGAAATTATGGCAAGCCACCGGCCATTCCACCATCATGAGCCCGGTTTTTGGCGGTTACACAGCTAACACGGAATTTGAAAGCCTGTGCGGATTTCCGGTAATACATGATGACATCAAATTTGAACGCCGCATGGTCAATTCGGCGCCATGCCTGCCGACGATCCTGGAAAGGCACGAGTTTGATACCGTGGTGTCACACCCCAATATCCCTGCCTTCTGGAATCGAGTCAATGCTTACAGACGAATGGGCTTCAAAACCTACTGGTCAATCAAGGATTTCGAACTTGACGATATGAACCTGACCTTCCTCTCGGATGCCTCGTTGTACAGACAGGTTCTGGAAAAACTGGCACAACGGAAAAACCCGAATAAGTCTGTGTTCAGCTATATCATAACCTATTTTGGTCACTGGGACGGTCCCAACATCTACCCCCGTAATGCGTCACGACCACAGGTCATCCACTGTGTTAATGAATGCAAGACCCCTGAAATCGAATCCTATGCCAACGCGGTCCACTACAAGGCAAAGGAGTTGATGGCCTTTCTTGATCGACTCCGCGCCCACGACCCCGATGCCCTCATCGTTGCCTTTGGCGACCACCTCCCCTTCCTCGGCGGCAATTTTCAAGGCTATGTGGAAGCGGATACCCTGCCCAGCGCCAGAGATGAGTTTACTCCCGAGATGTTTATTACCTATGTCAGCACCCCGCTCATCGTGATCGACGGCCGGCGTGGGCCGCAAAAAATGGGCAGCCTCCCCCTTTACCAGCTCCCTGGCCGGATTCTGGAGCTTCTGGGGATAAACGAACCAACCATCATGAGCTACGCCGAAGGCAAACCCGGTACCGGGGTTCGTCCCTTATGGGGTGTACACTTCATTCAAACGGCTCCGAACAAGGTGGAGATATGCAAAGACTCTGAGCAATCCCCTTCTTGCGAGGCCTCCTCTGTCTGGCTGGATCAACTCCTGACCGTGGGGGTTGATATCTTCCAGGGGAAACAACACAGCCTTCCCGTCTTGGACGGGGTATCAGATCCAACAAGGACAACAACACCTGTGCCCATGAAAAAGGATGGGGAGCAGGTTGTTCACTAGCTGGGAAGAAAGCCGGGACACCTTTTAAAAAGCCCTTTGTTAAGTCAGCGCCGGGGAAATCAGCTTATTTCATCTCTTTGCTTGCAAACTTCAGGCTGTCAGGCTGAAAACGATCTTGTTGATGAGCCAGAAGGGGATAAAGGGCGCGCTTGCAACGGTTAAGGCCCCCCAGGAGCCCTTCCTTGTAGGTATCAAGATTGTGCGGCAGGATCGGAAGGTGGTAATGCTTGAAGCCGGCAAAGGAGAGCGAGAAGGCCTTGGCCGCCGATGGCGACGTTCCACCGCATCATGAAGACGCCGTACAGAATGAGGAACAGGACGAGAAACAAGACGGCCGGGAAATAAAAACGGTTAAAAATAACCAACCACAATGAAAACGGTGAAAAATTCACTCATTTTTCATTTGGATCATTATTATAAATCGGGTTTTTCTACAGACTCGTTAGTTTGCCGCACGAAGCTCTACCATGGCTGCAGAAATAACGCGAACAGCCGAACGCATTAAGAGCCACACAAGACCTAGTGCAACCACAATATCAGGCCAGGCGGAGCCGGTGAACCAGACTGCGCCAGCCGCTACAAAAACAGAAAGATTAGATGCGATATCGTTTCGTGAGCACTCCCACACAGAACTCATATTCACATCTTCACGGCGATGCCGCCACAGAAGAAAAAGACAAAGGGAGTTTGCGGCAAGACCAAGAAGACTGAACGCACCCATAACCTCGAAGACGGGGACACTTGGGACAAAAAATTTGTAGATAATTTGAGCCGCCACGGCAAAAGCTGCGAGAAAAATGAGCCCACCTTTAAACAGAGCGACTTTGGCCTTGACCGTCGCGCCCCTCGAAACCGCGTAAAGGCTGAGGCCATATGTTAATGCGTCTCCAAGGTTATCGAGACTATCAGCCAGCAGGGCAGTTGACTTGCCATAGAGCGCAGCAACAACGATGACAAGGAACATAACGGCGTTGATGCCGAGGACAATTTGTAACGTCCCGCGCTGCCGCTCGCGCAGCCGATCTAAAGAACAATCTTGATTACAACATCCGCTCATGGTGAAAACCTAAGGTTTGGGTAAGCGGCGGCGGCCACTGAACTTGGATTACAGGCGACAGATGATGCGTTAGGTATGGAACCTGTTTTTCCATTGCCATACGTATAATTGTACACTACAGATGACCCCGTACCGGTAAAGCCCCGCAACCATTAGAGTCTGTTACCCCTGACAACACCATTATATTTCTATCATGAATCATCGTGTTCCACAAGCTCAACGGAGGCTTCTTACTTTTTCCTGACAATAATGGTGGAGAAATAATGCACCTGCCCATCAATGGCGGAAAGATCAGCAAGAACCCGTTCATCGGCCATGCCCACCCGCTCCACCAGCGTTGCCTTGTCGAGAAGATTCAACTCATCCAACAGGCTTATCAGATGATCAATGACCCGGTGCACCTTCATCAGGACGATGGTGTCAAAATTTTCGAGAATCTGCCGGAGCCGGCTATCGCTGAAGGTGGCCGGGATGACCGCCAGCATATCATCACCAAGACAAATGGGGGTGCGGGTGGTGGCGGAACAGGAGCTCATGGCCGAGATCCCCGGCACAAATCGCACCCTGACCTCGGGATGCATCTCGATCATGGTCGCATACAGATAGTAGCCCGTGGAATAGATGGCCGGATCACCGAGAGTAGGAAAGACCACATCCCGGCCCTGGCTGAGAATGGCAAAGATCTTGCCGGCGGCATCCTGCCACGCCTGGAGCACCTCCGGGTCTGGTTCCTGGCCCAGATGGATCTTCTTCATGGGGAAATGGAGTTCCACGATCTCTTTCCCGTCAATCTCGCCCGCAGGCAGCGCCTTCCGCGCAATGGAGAGCGCCGTGGAATGGCCGTGGGCCAAGGCCTTGGGCGTGGCGACCACCGGACAGTGGCGCAGGACACCCAGGGCCTTGATGGTCAGGAGGTCTGGATCACCAGGACCGACACCGATAATATAGAGCGTTGCTTGCATGACAGGATTCAATAATAAAATTTTAATAAAAACAGCTGATTATTTTACTTACCCAAAAATCAGATCGACTAATTTTCCGGGTAGAGTATCTTGCGCGCCTGCCTGATTCCCTCAAGCAGGCGCATGGTTGGACGTGCGACCAGTTCTTCATTGATGAGAGAAATCTTCCCCTCCCGCACCGCCTTGATGGCCTTAAATCCAGGTTCTTCGGCGATCATCTCCCTGGTCACCTGATTCATCTGGCCCTGCTGGGCAAGATAGATGTCAATCTCGGCGGCGTGGGCCAGAATCCGTTCTTTGCCGTAGGCGGCGATATTGGAGGAATTTCTGGCCGTGGCATCGGCGGCGATATTGATCCCGCCCGCACTCTCGAGAACAAACACGGCAATGGATGAGGGAGCAAAGGTCTTCATCTTGGCATGGATGGACTCAAAATAGACCCGAGGCCGCTTGTCCTCCGGAACCTTGTCCCGATCCTGCCGCAGAGTTGCAAGTTCGCCCTTGAATCTCCGGATCATGGCCGCGGCCGCACTCGCCCTGCCGGTGAGCTCGCCCAGGGTCTGCCAGTAGCTGAACATCTCGTCAATCGTGGTTGGCTGCAGTGAAACAATGGCAATACCTGCCTCTTGCAATTGACTTACCAGCTGCGGGTGGGCCTGGCTGATCATCGGCCGGATCAGGACCAGGTCCGGCCTGGCGGCAATGAATTTTTCAGGGGTGTCATTGGCGGTAAATTGCGGTCTGCCACGAAGAGCAGACGCCTCATCGCCTGCAGCAATCCCGATCAATTCCTGATCCAGGCCCAGCGCCAGCAGGTTCTCGGTATGGGCCGGATAGAGGGAGATAATCCGTTTGAAGGGTGCGGCATACGCCACCTTGTTTCCGTCCTGATCAACCAGGGTGGCGGCAGACGCGGGATGCCATCCGCTCACCACAATCAGAACCGCAAACAGCAGGCGGCAACACCGCTTTGTCTTCAGGCCATAAAAATGAAAGGAAATTTTCATATCAGCTCAATGTGTAATGGATTTGGGGGGGATGGTTCGGGGTTGCAGCCTGCACCTGGGCCTCCACCTGAAAAACCTCGGCGATCAGCTGTGAGGTCAAGACCTCAGCCATCGGACCGGCGCTGAAAATGCGGCCCTCTTTGAGGACAATCACCTGATCACAGAAGGCCGCGGCCAAATTCAGATCATGGATGGCGGCAATGACCGTCCGGCCTTCATCGCGCACCAGTTTGCGGATAACGTGCATAATTTCGATGGTATGATGGATGTCAAGATTGGCGGTGGCCTCATCGAGCACCAAAACCTCGGTGTCCTGGGCCAGGGCTCGGGCTACCACCACCCGCTGTTTCTCACCGCCGGACAGATCGGTAATCAGGCGGTGACGCAGCATCTGGATCTGCATGACGGCCATGGCCTTCTCCACCAGATCAAGATCACGGGCCGTCGGATTGCTGAACCTTGGGATGTGCGGATAGCGCCCCATAAGCACCAGCTCGGATACGGTAAAGTCAAAACCCATGGCGAATTGCTGCGGCACGAGGGCAATCCTGGTGGCCAGCTCCTTTTTTGCATAATCGGCAAGGGGCCTTCCCTGAAATGAGAGCTGGCCGCTGGCCAAGGAACGGGTGGCGGTCAGCAGATCAAGAAGGGTAGTTTTGCCGCTGCCATTGGGGCCGATAAGCCCGTAAAACTGACCTGGAACCAGATTCAGATCGATATCCTGAAGGACGTTATTGGCCCGGTAGGCAAAACAGCCCTTGCTGATGGTAAAGAGCGGGACGGCTTCGGTATTCATGTCCGCTGCCCCAACTGTTTCTTACGGAAGATATAGCAGAAAAACGGACCGCCAATCAGCGAGGTGAGCACCCCTATCGGCAGTTCTGTTGGCAGCCAGGCCCTGGTAATGGTGTCTGCCGTGAGCAGGAGGATGGCTCCGCCGAAGAAACAGGCCGGGATCAGCAGCCGGTTGTCCGGCCCTAAAATGAGCCGCAGAAGATGGGGGACAATCAGGCCCACAAAACCAATGATACCGGACACCGAGACACAGATGGCGGTCATCAGCGAGGCGCAGACCAGCAGGATCTTCTTCACCCGGCGGCTGTCAACGCCCAGGGTATCCGCTGTCCGTCCGCCAAGGGCCATGATATTGAGATCTCTTGCGAAATAGAGCATCACCAGCAGACCGGGCAGGACAAAGATGGCGGTCAGGGTCACATCATGCCAGGTCTTGCCGACAAAGCTTCCCATCAGCCAGAAGATGATCACCCCCACCTGCTCGTCGGCCAGATACTTGATGAAACCGATCCCGGCCGAGAGGATGGCCGCCACAATCACCCCGGACAGGATCAGGGTATTGGAAGAAAGCCTGCCGTCCGGGGCTGCCAGGGCAAAGACCGCGGCAAGCGTGACCATGGCGCCCAGGAAGGCAAAGAGCGGTACGGAAACCAAGGGAGAAACGGTTATCCCCAGGATGCCGAGCACCAGGGCCAGCGAGGCGCCAAAGGCGGCACCCGAAGAGACCCCAAGGGTATAGGGGTCGGCCAGGGGATTGAGAAGAATGGCCTGAAACACCGCCCCGGCCACCGCCAGTCCGCCACCGACAATGGCTGCGGCCAGGATACGCGGCAGCCGCACCTCCATGACGACAAAGGGAAAAGTGGGATTGATATCGACCGCCAGCCCCACCCCGCACGCCTTGGCCCACAGAACCTGGATCACCTCCAGAGGCGTAATGGCAAGAAAGCCCATGCCCGTTGCCAGAATAATGGCCGCGGCCAGAAGCAGGCCCAGAGAGATCAGGGTGAGAGGTAGCTTAGGTGACATGCGGCATCCGTTAAAAGTGGAAAGTTGGCCAACAGCTCTTAAAATTTCCAGGTGATCCCCGCAAGCACGGTGTAGTCCGTCTCGGAGGCATTGAGTCCGTATTTGATCCCGCAATCGAGATCAATCTTCTCTGACAGGACATAGATCAGGCCCGCCAGGAAGAAAGCGGGATCGGTGCCGGCAAGTTCGTCCGTGTTGCTTTCAACGTCAAGGCTGGCAACCGCGGAGAGGTTATCGCTCACGGCAAGAGTGGAAGCGATGGATGCATGCCAGATGTCTTTTTCTTCATCCAGGGTGTTCTCATTTCTGATATAGCCGATGTTGAGATGGAAGGCCCACGAATCCATTTCCTTGGAAAGAATGGAAAAAAGGCTGTAGGACGCCTTTCCCGCACCCAATCCCGCTTCGTCGTCCCCGGTGGGCAGGGTGAGTCCTGGTTTGATGGCAAGGTTAAAATCATCATGCTTATAGAACCGCCACTTCACCTCAAGGGAGGTGTCGGAGAAGCCATTCTCGGTCATGGTGGTTGTGTCATCCGTGGTTCTGACGTGCTGATAAGGGAGGCCGATAACAAGATCCATTGATTCACTCAGCCCATAGGAGAGGCTTGCGGCTCCCTCCGTTGTTTTGGTGGTAATCCCCTCTTCCTTTTCATGTCCATACTCGCCGTTCAGCTCTAACTGGGCCTTGCCCGTGCCCGTGGTTCCTGCGTCGTCCGTGATCAGCGGGTGGTGCGCAAAGGCGGCAGTCGAGCAGGAGAGAATACTGAAGAATACGATCTGAACCGACAAAAGGTGAATGCGTAATATAGTAGATAAATGTAGAAAATTCATTTTTTCCTCCGGTGTTACATTAAGAGGCTATGTCAGCAGATCCTGTGATAACAGAGAGATGCTGACAGCTCGCCAAGCATATAATATGATAATATAATGATAGTTACAACTTCCCCAATATCCATCAACGAGAGGACGACGCTCTTCCTGTTCCTGTTTTCTTTAGGGACTTGGCATTTACAAAAATACCATTTTAAGTTGTAGGGGCTAAGCACGTTTCATTTGCTTTGCCCCTACATTGAAAAACGGTATATCAATAAATTCTGCGTCCCTTAGTCCAGTTGAATCGCATGATCTTTTACCAGCTCCGCCAGATGATGGACAAAGACATCGGCAAAACTGTCCATCTCACCCAGTCCCTGGAGGACAGGGGTCACTGCAAATCCTTCCTTGGTCAGGATGGATTTCCACGACGCTGCCTCCGGGCCCGCCATGTCATTCTGGGCATGATCGCCAGCCACGGTCATGAAGGGTTTAAGCAGGACCTTCCGCACTTTGTCCCTCTTAAGCTGTGCTATCACATGGTCAAGACCGGGAAAACCCTCCACAGTCCCGATATAGGTCTTCACCTGGGGGGTGAGCCGGTTCATGGTGTCGGCAAACTGGAGATAGGAACCGCCTGAGGGAAAAAAATCATTGCCGTGCCCCATGTATACCAAAGCGCTGCCGGTCTTTGCGGCCTGCTCGATATCCGCAGACAGGGACTTGGCAACCAGTTCAATATCCTGAGGATAGGGATGGATATCGCCCATGGTGCCAAGGGCCGGTCGGCCAATCACCAGTTGTTTGAAAGGCTGATTCTTCTCTTTGATGGTGCGGATGCTGGCCAGTCCCTGCACATAGGAGACCAGGTCAAGATATTCTTCCCCCAGAGCAACATGGGTGGGTTGGACCAGGATGGTGGTAAATCCATCATCCTGCAGATTGGCAATGGTGGCCAGGGGCCCTTGCACGGCCAGGATGTCTTGGGGGACAGCAGGATGTGTTTTGATATAATCCGGATCATGCTGGCGTTTATGCCAGATGGCGCGGATCATGTTGGAGGTGAAGGCAATGCGGACCTCGGTGTTCGGATAGTGTTGCTGAATCCGGTCTCTGACATTGAGAATGCCAGCCAGCGCCTCAGGCACGGTGGTGCCGAATGCGGCGATTACCACTGCCTGAGTTGGTTTTTTATTGTGCTCCTGACCCCAGGCGACGGAATGGATCAGGAAAAAGCAGAGCGTCCACAGAATTGAGAGTTTTGTAAATTTATACATGGTGTTCCCCTTACTCATCTGGTCCGGGGAAAACAGAAAATCCCGGACCAATTATAATAATTGATCCGGGATTTCCCTACATATCCGAAATCACAGGTATGGGCCTCTGTCCACGAGGTCACATACCAACTGTATTCAGGCAGGTCTTCTGACTCCCGGTTCTTTCGCGTCCTGCGCCTTCCCATCCTCAGACAGTGGCATTTTGCAGAATTTGTCCCCGGTTACAGCGGCGGGCCCGTCTTCGATTTGCACGAAGTTCCCTTTTCAACCTGAGGGGTTTCTTCTATTTTCTGTAAATAAAAAAAACAGAACGAAAATACCTCTCAGGTACCTGAATCTCTAAAATTACTCAATACCTGCAATCATCTCTTTTGTCAAGATTATCGGAGAAAGCGGCAAGTTAAAAGTTGAAAGATGAAGGTTGTCTGTGGTAGCGTTCCAATAGACTTGTTTAACACTTCATTTGCGGCATGCAGGAGTCTGGTAAAAATAAGCTTTCTTCTCATTTTCCATCTCATTCTTTCAGGAGGTTCTTATGAAACGGATCATAAATTTCGGAGTCCTGCTCTTTGTTGGTTGTATCCTCTCCAGTTGCGGCTATAACTCGCTGCAGACCAAGGAAGAAACAGTCTTCAAGGCCTGGGGCGACATTGAAGCCACCCTGCAACGACGCGCCGACCTGATCCCCAATCTGGTGGCCACGGTCAAGGGCTATGCCCAGCATGAGCAGGAGACCCTGCAAAAGGTAATAGAGGCCAGGGCCAAGGCGACCTCGATCCAGCTTTCTCCCGCCGACCTGAGCAATCCGGAAGCCATGCAGCAGCTTCAGGCCGCCCAGGGTGAACTCTCCTCGGCCCTGTCCCGCCTGATGGTGGTGGTGGAAAGATATCCTGACCTCAAAGCCAATCAGAGCTTTCTTGACCTGCAAAATCAGCTTGAAGGCACGGAAAACAGGATCAACGTCGCCCGCCAGCGTTACAATGAGTCCGTGGAGATGTTTAATGGTTCCATCAGAAAATTTCCTGAGAGCCTGACCAATAAAATCCTGCTGCACCTGGAGAAAAAAGAGTATTTCAAGGCTGAAGAGACGGCCAAAGCTGTCCCCAAGGTTACATTCTGATTGGGGATTCCCATGCGTAACAATCTTCTCACAAAAAGGTTTTGTGGACTCTTTCTCGCACTGGCCCTGCTCTTTCTTGATGCACGGCCAGTGGTGGCCCTTGAAGTCCCGCCGCTCAAAGGCCGGGTCAATGATTATGCCGGAATTCTTGCCCCGGCCACGGCCCGTCAGCTTGAAGAGGTGCTGCAAAATTTTGAGAAGACGGAATCCACCCAGATTGTGCTCTTGACCGTTCCTTCTTTGGATGGTGCATCTCTGGAGGATTTTTCCATGCGGGTGGTGGAGGCGTGGAAGCCTGGACAGAACAAACTGGATAACGGCGCCCTGCTCCTGATCGCCAAGAATGATCGTAAATTGCGCATAGAAGTCGGCTATGGCCTTGAAGGAAAGTTGACGGATCTGGTGTCCGGCCGTATCATCCGTGATATCATCACCCCCAGATTCAAGGAAGGAAACCTTGACCAGGGAGTGATCGATGGCATTTCCGCCATGATGGCCGCAGTGAAAGGTGAGTTCGCAGTTGCAGACAACATCCCACAGCAAAGCAATGGCGTGGATCCCGGATCCATTATCATTTTTCTGTTGGTCTTCTTCTCGGTTCTTGGCAGAATGCTGTCCCGCGCCCCATTCCTTGCGGCCGGCGTCGGGGCGGTTCTCTTTCCAGTTTTCGGGGCCCTGGCGCTGGGCCTTGGCAGCCTGTGGCTGCTCGCCCTGGCATTATTAGGTTTTATTGGCGGCCTCATCACAGCCCGTATGGCAGGCGTGGTAGGAAGCAGCAGATACTGGGGCGGGACTGGTGGTTTTGGCGGCGGTTCCTCAGGTGGATTCGGCGGCTTCAGCGGGGGCGGCGGCAGTTTTGGTGGCGGCGGCGCCTCAGGAGGTTGGTAGAAAATGCAGACATTGGCGCAACAGTTTCTCACGAAGGCAGAACAGGATACAATCTCTGCCCTTGTCCAGCAGATGGAGATGCAGACCTCGGGCGAGATCGTCCCCATGGTGGTCTCGGCCAGTCATCCGTATCCCACAGCCATGATTTGCGGGGCAACAATACTGGCCCTTCCCCTCTCTTTGCTCCTCATGCCCGTGGTCAGCTCTTTTTTCTGGCTTGGTTCCCAGAATGTGTGGGTCTTTATCGCCCTTTTCATGGCGCTGTACGGGGTCTTTTATGGCCTGGTGCACCGCTTTGCCTGGTTGAAACGCTTATTCCTGTCCAGAAGTCAGGTCGCGGCCGAGGTGCAGGATGCGGCGCTCGCCAGTTTTTTTACCAAAAAGCTCTACAAGACCAAGGATGCAAATGGCATCCTCATATTCATTTCCGTTCTCGAACGCAAGGTCTGGATACTGGCTGATGCTGGGATCAATGCCCGTATTGACCCGGGGCAGTGGCAGGGTATGATTGATCTGATCACTCAAGGGATCAAGGAAAAACGTCAATGCGAGGCTATCGGTCAAGCCATTGTCCAGATTGGCGATCTCCTCAAGACCCATTTCCCTCATCAAAAAGATGATATCGATGAGCTGCACAATATCATTGTGCGATAACAGGGACCCCCTTCAATACCGTGCGAGCAAAAATGACCAAAGATAAATGCTCCCGGCATGAGGTTATGAGCAAATGCCAGAAACAAGACCAGTACCGATTCTGCTCACAAACTACACCCTGGAGTTACCCATCCCCGGTCGTCCCGATTTTCTCCCGGCAACAATGGGTATAAACTTTAAAGATAATAAACCATTCCATTTTGGAAATAAAATGAATGGCCATCCCATGCTCATCCTGTCTGACCACTTCCCCCTGGATGTCTTCAAGAAGCAGATGGCTATGATTGCCTATGACTCGTATCTCTATGGTGCAGGGTGTACCCACCGGAATTACCTGTTCAATCCGTACTAACATGCCGCTGATACTGATATCCAGAAGATCAGCCTCAATACCCGTATCAACATCCCCTAACTTCAAGGTAACATCGGTGAGAAAAGGGGTACGGGTACACGACCTTCTTTCTCTTTTTTCCCCCATTTTTTTCTCCTCACTGAGAGCAACGCTTCAAAAAAGAACACCAATTTCAGAAACCGTAAAGAAAATATTTTTCTGATCATTCCGTTATGGCTTATACTGTTTCTGTCATTTCATAGTCAATATTTTTTTACAAACACCTCGTCACTGGACGAGTATTTTTATCATTCCTCTTGTCAATCCCTCTTTTCCGTTTACTTTAATCAGAGGCCGGCCATAAAATACACTTATACATATACACAAAAACCTTCTCCTTTCCGGCAACCATGAAAAAAAAAATACTTATTGCCATCGATGGATCCATCTACTCAAGTCAGTCGTTGGAATACATCGCCCTTCTCTTTGCCGGTACCCCCGCTATCCATTTTCATCTCATGATCTGTATCAGCTCAAGCGAAAGTATTCTCCCTGTGCCTACAGACAATAGAAATTCCCTGTTCCCGGAAGCCCCTGGAACTGAGAGAAAAAGACAGACAGCCCAATCCTGTCTCCAAAAGGCAACGGACAAGCTGGTCCGGCTGGGAATCGCTTTCGAACGGATAACCTCCTCCGTAGAAATATCAGGACAGGATCTCGCCATCACCATCCAGCGCCAGGCTGAACATCTTCTGATGGACAGCATACTCGTTGGTCGCAGGGGATTAAATTATGTCAGCGAAATGCTTCTAGGCTCAGTCTCGGCCACCCTGCTCAAAAATTGCCACGAGATCCCGCTCTGGATCATCGATGGTGAAGTCCTGAACAGAAATTTACTGGCACCGGTGGATGGTTCCCTTCCCTCCCTGCTCGCCATTGACCACTTGGCCCATATCATGGAAGAACGAAAGGATATCACCATTTTTCTCTTCTACTGTCAGCATTTTCTGAGAAAGAAGAATGAAGCAAACCCCGAATTCTGTTATCCTCTCTGGGGAAAAGAGTGGTGCGACACCTATTTAACAGGTGATAATCACATCTTCGACGGCCCGACCCAGCTTCTGATTGAGGCCGGCATCCCTGAGAGCAATATCATCACCCTTTCCGAGGTACCGGATCTGGACGCAGCGCACGGCATTATCCGCCAGGCCCATAAACACCATTGTGGAACCATTGTCATTGGACGACGGGGAGACGGGACAACCAAGGGAATCCTGGGTGGCGTTTCGGACCGTACCCTCAAACACTCCCAGGATATCGCTCTCTGGGTTATCGGCTGACACCTGAGCACTCAAGACATTTCAATTTCCTGGCTTCACCGGAACAATCATGACCTTGGCCGCCTTCGCCGGATCAAGATATTTACGGGCTAACGCCGTCAGTTGCTCTCTTGTCACCGAGTCAAATCCTGAAAGAATCGTTGCCGGCCACTGAAGTTGCTGCGGATGCCGTGACGACAGGGCAAAAACCGAGTTCAGCCAGTATCCATTGGTCCGCACCATATCCTTCAGCGAGGTGAGCATGGGCGCCCTGGCCCGCGCAAACTCCTCGGCGGTCACCCCGGATTTCCATAAATCGCTGGCTACCTGCTCCACCGCCCGACTCAAGGCCTCAATCTGATCCGGGGCCACAATCAACTGCGCCCGCAAGACACCATAACCGGGATAAATCCGGCTGGGATGATTATAGACCTGAGGAGAATAGGTAGCCCCCAGTTTCTCACGAATGACCTTGCGCAACCGGTCTGAAAAGATCTCCGTCAACAGATACAAACGTCTGGTCCTCTCTATATCCCAGAAATCAGCAGTGGGCCAGGCCACCACCAGCATGGCCTTATCAATGGATGAGTCAACCGGCAACCGCAAGGTTTCCCCGGCCGGGAAATGAAGCTGCACCGCTGTCTCCTCGCCCTGCTCTCTTGTGGCCAGCGGCGCTAGATAAAGCCTGGCCAGCTCACGCCCACGTTGAAGGTCAAAGTCACCTACCAGTGACACCTCAAGCCCTCCTGACAAAATGGCAGGCTCCACCCAGCCACGAATCTGCTCCGGTGTCAGAGTCGAAAATTCAGCCCAGGGCGGCAGGCCAAACGATTTATTGCCGCCAGCCAGAAAAGACTCCCCCGAAAGCTGCATGATCCCGCTCACATCACTTATCATCTGTCCATACATCTGTTCAAAGCCCTGCATCGTCTTTTTATAGACGTCCTCACGGACAACGGGATCGGCAAGGTGCGCCTGCAGCAGCTGAAACAGGAGCTCAAGGTCTTTGTTTACCGCCGACCCCTTCCAGACAAAACTGGCCTCACCCACCTTGAAATCCAGTTTGACTGTACTGCCCGCCAAGACCCGGTCCCGATCCGCCCTGGTGAGTTTGCCGGTTCCGGAATCATTGACAACCTGTTCCGCCAGCATGGCCAGACCAGGACGAGGCTCTGACTGCCTGCCCTGCCCGAAATCGGCCGAGACCTGCACTTCATTCTCCTGAAACTTCGTCTGCCGCAGATTGACGATCACCCCGTTGGCAAAGACAATCCGCTCGGCCTGGACCTCAGGCAGCGGTATTTCACGGGCCGGCCTCTTGTCAACGCCAAGGTGCAGATACGGAAAGACCAGATCAGCCTCTGCCTGAGGCGGGGTCACCTTCTGCGCAGAGGCCAGGTCATAGACCTGTTTGATCTGCAACCGGGGATCCTTGTCTGAGAGACTGGCATTTCCTGTAACCTGAATCAGTCGCGCCTGATGATTCCAGATCCGTTGGAAGGCATCATGGAGTTCTGCCGCCTTCATCGCCTGGACGACAGGTGTAAAAACCTCTTTTTCCTGTTGTGGCGACATCAACACCTTATTCCTGTTCAGCTTGCTGATTAAATCCGATGCCAATTCCTGACTGTTACGGGTTACGGCGGTGGACACCGCGGAGTCAAGCTCGGCCAGCATCTCCTTTTTTACCCGCTCAAGCTCCTGTTGGGTGAAACCATACTTCAGGACCTGACGCAATACCTGTTCAATCAGTGCCAGGGCGGACTGCCACTTGCCGGGATCACTCTTGGCGCTGATCATGCCATAACCAATTCGCCCAAGGAACATGCCGGTACCAGCCTTTCCCTCCGTGAAGGGGGTATCTTTTTTTTCCAGCAGCTGTTCCAGGCGATGCTGAACAATACGGCCTGCCGCCGCTTCGTGAATCTCACGCGTTTCAAGGGCCAGGGAATCATTTTCCTCCACCTCATTCCACACGGTTTCAATGGTGATCTCGGTAGCCCCCATTTCCGGCTCATAATGATAAAAAAACTCGGTGCCGGCAGGGGCTACCTGCCCTAATTCCGGACAAGCAGGCATTGCCCCTTCACCACGAAGCGGCTGGAAACGACCCTTGACCAGCGGCACAACCAGGGCGGGATCAAAATCACCCACTATAACCAGGATCATTTTTTCTGGCCGGTACCAGGCATCATAATAGGCCTTCATTATGCCATGATCTGCCTTTTCCAAGGTGTCTGGGATACCGATGGGCATTCGCTCGGGTATCCTGGTTCCACGCATGGTAAAGGCCAGACCAGCTTCATGGGTACGATACTCCACCGAATCCCGGGCCCGTTTTTCCGAAAGGATCACCCCGCGCTCCCGCTCAATTTCTGCCTCCGACAACAAGGCGCCACGGGCATAATCAGAGATGACCAGCAGCCCCTTGTCCACTTCCTCACGACTGGCCTCTGGCAACAGGAGATGATACACAGTCTCATCAAAACCGGTATGGGCATTGGTGTCTCCGCCAAAGCTCATGCCAATGGACTGAAAATAATCAACCAATGAGCCCGCCGGAAAATGAGTTGAACCGTTAAAAACCATATGTTCAAGAAAATGAGCAATTCCCCGCTGCTCTTCCGTCTCATAGAGCGATCCGGCCTGAATATCCAGATAGATGCCAACCCGCCCTTTAGGCTCCTGATTTTTCAACAGAACATAGCGAAAGCCATTATCCAGCCGGCCAAAGATCAAGGCAGGGTCAGGGGCCAGATCACTCTTCTCATGTGGCCAGGTCGTAACCAGACACTGCTGGTCCTGGCCACCATTCTTTGCCAACTCTCCACAAAAACTCGGCTCAGAAGAAAAGAGCAGGACAAGACAGAAAAAAAACAGTGCATTCACCCTTTTCATTATTACACCTTGCAGAACAGATTCGTGGAAGTTAGATATTATTATGAGTTAAAAAAGAGACCTCTACTTTATACCCTGCTCCGTGAATTACAAGAAAAGAAATCTTTCTCAAGCAATCATGACACCAGCGAAGACACCAAGCGACACTCATTGCGGCGGCCACGGGAGAGGGCCGGAAAAAAAGGAGACCAAGCCATGCAGTTACAAGGTAAATTCGCCCTGATCCCTGGCGCATCAAGGGCAATCGGCAGGGCCATTGCCAGAAAACTGGCCAGGGAAGGGGTCAACCTGATACTTCCCACGTTTGACTGGCCAGATTCAATCCACGAAATGGAAGAGGAGTTCAAGGAATTAGATGTTGACGTTCTGATCCTCCCGGTTGATCTGCGTGAACAGGAACAGGTGCAGGAGTTGCTGGCGACTATCCAGAAGCGCTTTGGCGCCCTCCATATCCTGGTCAACAATGTAGAACGGGGCGGCATGCCCATAGTCCATGGATCATATGATCATACCCACAACTATGACCAATGGGATGTGGAAATCAACACCACACTCAAGGCCAAATGGCTCTTATTCCATCATTGTCTGCCATTGATGAAACAGTCTGGCCCAGGTGCTATCGTCAACATCTCATCCATCTCCGGCCTGACCGGAAGAAGCGGGCCAGCCGCATTTTTTTTCAATGATGGCTACAGCGCGGCCAACAGGGCCATCTCATCTTTTACTGAAACCTGGGCCAGAGAGGCCGCGCCGCAGATACGGGTAAATGAGCTCATGCTGGGCCTGATCCGGCACCGACACGGAGAGGATACCAAAGGATGGTCAGTTCTGAACAATGAGGAAAAACACCGTTTACTGACTCATACCCTGTTGCAACGGACGGGAACGGCGGAAGAAGTGGCCACCGCCGCCCTGTTTCTGATACGTGATGCCGACTTCATGACTGGAAGCATTCTGCGGATGGATGGAGGTTTTTACTTAGGCGGGGAACTGATTCCTGATATGCCGGAAGGAATCTTAACGCAAGAAATGGGCTAACAAATCAAGGCCTGCCTGGTTTCCAGGCAGGCCTTGATTTCAAACCGAAAAATCAAAAAAACAATTTTCAGCCGCATGAGCCTTGGGACAGAAGCTCAATGGAGACAGCAATATTCTTTTTTCCCTCTACGGTATAAGTTACCCGCACAGGTCGAAGCCTTTCAACCTCTTTCATTAAACCACCCGTTACCGGTGTTTTCTCACTAATTTTAAAGGTTACATGATTACCCTTTGGCGGGGCGACAACAAGGATTCCCTCTCCAAGAGAAATCTTCTGGACTCTCCCCTTTACCGTAAGGGTATTGCTTTGCATTTTTGCTGAACCTTTGGTCCCATTCTCGGTAGAAACACACCCGGAAACCAGGAAGAAAAAGGAAAGAAAAGTCAACAACAGTACATTAGACCACCGGTCATGCGCAGAAAACATGGCAACCTCCTGAAAAAATAGTTATCTTTATGTACTGAAAATCAAGCTTCAGCACACTCAACCACCCCGACGACGCCAGGGCAGAACCAAGTCACTGTCCGAAAACATACTGCTCAATTCTGATAAAATCGCAACAAGTTAAATAGTCAGGACGCAGTAGTGCCAACGGCGCTGATTATTTTGCAACGGCTTTTAGATATCCAACACCCAATCAGGGACATGATGGAGAATATAATTCTGCACCGCATCCTTCTGCTGCTGTTTGTCTCCAGGGCCAATTTTCTGCAAGACTTCTTCAAAATCAAACCAGCAGAGTTCACGATCATCATGATTATAGACCGTCAGTATACGCCGATCCTGGTCATGAATATTTTCTTCCTCTTGAATGGCAGCTACCAGCTTGACCGCTTCCTGAAAAGGGAGAAATTTCGTTTCAATGTCAGCCATTACCCTCTACCTCAAACAAAAAAAAGGCGAGATGGACTGGTCCACACTCGCCTTTTACAAATCACAAAAGAGATCTCAAGCCGCAGGCTTGACAACAACCCCAGACCGAATACATCGTGTACAAACCCGTGCCCTCACTGCACTACCACTGGCGGCAACCATATGAACTTTCTTCAAGTTTGGCAGCCACCGCCGACGAGTTTTATTATTGGCGTGAGAAACATTATTCCCGGTAACAGGCCCTTTTCCACAAATTTGACATACTTTAGCCATCACTCTCTCCTTCCCTTGCTTCTTAGCCCGTTATTCCTTTATCAACAAGCAAGAGCAACGAGACTTTTAAAATATCTTGAATGTATGAAACAAATATCCACAAATCGAAAGCCCCATTTTATACCCCTTGTCCGTTCAAATAGCAAGTCCTTTTCTTTAAAATGCCCATCAGGAAATACGGTAAAAACACTTGCAACCTTGATAAGGTTATCACCCAACAATAATCATTCGAGTAAAAGCTTCCGTGTTCATTCCTTAACAAAATAAGTTGTGTTTTTAATAAAAAGAAACCGTTTTTATTCGTATCCTCTTTTATAAAATTCGTGTACATTAACAATTTTATTTATGTGCTTTCAGGCTGGCAATAACCATTTTTTTCTTGCTCTCATCCTTAATGGATGCTACAGAAAACAATACAATAATAACAATTATCAAAATAAGAAAAAATGAAAAATAGAAATCCAATCTGGGACTTTTTCGCATCTGTCAAACTTGCGCTTTTCACTCTTTTCTTCCTCTCCACAACCTCGATTATCGGGACCATTGTTCCCCAGAAAGAGACGGCTCAACAGTATATTGAGAGATATGGAGAGGCCACAGCCAATCTCTTTCAAATCCTCTCCATCACACCAGACATGTACAGTTCAGCCTGGTTTTTGAGTCTTCTCGGCCTGCTCTGCATGAATCTTATTATATGTAGCCTGGACAGGTT
>JANMTN010000183.1:0-11971 GCA_031390685.1 Desulfobulbaceae bacterium | reverse complement strand
ATCAATCTCCCAGTCACCTATACGGGTTCTTGCCTCAACAATTGCAGGACGATTATCAATGCTGATCCTATCAGGAATTGTCCACGAGCTGAACCTGAGCCATATTCCTTTCTGCGTTTTTTCCGGCAGCGTAAGTGGTATAGATTGTGCCACCGGATTGTCTATCAGCCCTTACCTTATATACTGATAAATTCATTCATGGCTGGGACGGATGCAAGTGTTTATTTTGAGCCAGCAACTGATTTGTTCAGGACTCCAATCTTCTTCTATGAGTCCCTCGACAAGAATCCATTCAGCATGAGTAATACGCCTATGACTACTGTTTCTTTTGCGGCAATTTCCCCACAAAACACTAATTTTTTATATTATAGCGACACATCTGCCTGTAGAGCGTGGAGCGGGCCACTCCCAGGAGTTTGGCCGCCTTTGCCTTGTTACCGTTTGCTTGCCGGAGAGCATTAACAATCTTTTCATCTTCCGGCTGATACTGAGGAGTTGCTGGAAACGCTCCTGTTAAGGTGCTTGGAGGAATGGGAGGCGGAAAAACGGATGTTGGCAGAGCCTCCTTGACAGATGGTCTCTGCAGTTCTTCCGGCAGATGTTTTAATTGCAACACCTCATCCTGACAAAGGACACAGGCCCTCTCCATGACGTGTCTCAACTCTCGGACATTCCCTGGCCAGGAATAACGCAACATGCACTCCATGGCCTGATCAGAGATTATGGCGATCTTTTTGCCAAGCTGTTTCCGAAAAAGTTCCAGAAAGTGGTTGGCCATCAGTGGGATACTCACGGCCCTCTCACGCAAAGGAGGAATCTTAATCTCAATGACCTTAAGACGGTAGTAAAGATCTTCCCTGAATTTTCCTTGTTTCACCATTTTCTGGAAGTCGGCGTTGGAGGCGGCTATGACTCGGACATCGACTTGGATTGGCTCATCCTGGCCAACCGGGGTAAAAGTCTTTTCCTGCAAGAAACGCAGAAGAAGCAATTGAGTCCGAGGCGAGATGTCCCCGATTTCATCAAGAAACAATGTGCCACCGTCGGCTTGGAGCAACCGGCCGGGTCTGTCGCGGTCCGCACCGGTAAAAGACCCTTTCCGATGACCAAAGAGCTCACTTTCCAGCAAATTCTCGGCAACAGAAACGCAATCCACCTTGATAAGCGGCATATCACGTCGTGAACTCTCGGCATAGAGTGCCTCTGCCGCCAGTTCTTTGCCGGTCCCGGACTCGCCGGTGACGAGAACGGCGGTATCAACTTTACCAATATTTTCGATCAGGCTATACACCTCCTGCATGGCAGGGCTTGAGTCCACAAAGCCGTGAAAGTAGCTGCGATTTTCGGCGCTTTCCAGAGGCTCGGCCATGATCATATCTCTGGCTACGATCACAACACCCTGGAATTCTTCATCCTCACCCCGTAAAGGAGAAGCGTTTATGCTGATCATCTTTGTTTTATGGTCAGGAGTATGGCATTCGATGAGATGCTTTCTTACCTCATCACCTTGCTCTAAAACCTTACGAACATCGTCGAGACAGGCAATACCTAACTCATCAATAGGGAGTTGATCAAAATCCGAGACTTCTTCCACACCTTTGGCTTTCAACCATTGTTTTGCTGTCTCATTGAGTTGGATGATCCGCAAGTTGGCATCAACGGTAATAATCGCATCACTGACCGAACGAAAAATTGTTTCCAGATAGCGGCGATACTTTTCGTTTTCCTGCTGCAGGCGTTTGGCTTTATTTTCCAGAGACCAGTGCTGGAGGGCCTGCCTGGTAAAATGGAGAAGGGTCTCTTTATTCACTGGCTTTGATATATAATCAAAGGCACCATGCCTGACAGACTCGGTAGCAGATTCAAGATTTGGAAAGCCTGTGATCATCACAACGGGACATTCAACCCCTGATTCTCTGATTTTTCGCAGCAGATCTGTCCCGCCAGCCCCTATCAATACGATATCACTTATAATTAAGTCATATTCGGTTTGTCCCATTGCCGCCATGGCTTCGTCAAAAGTTGCTACTGTTTTCACAAACTGATAGCCCTCGGCGGTCAGGAATATTTCAAAGGTCTGCCTGATGGACTCCTCATCATCTACAATGAGAATTTTTGCAGAATATAAGTCTTTTTCCATAATTTCAGGTTCCTGCTGGAAGTTCAATGATCATTTCCGTATATTTTTCCAGGATTGAGTTAACGTGCAGATCACCGCCATGATCTTTTATAATTCCATAACTGATACTGAGCCCGAGCCCTGTCCCTTCACCAGGGGGTTTAGTGGTGAAGAAAGGTTCAAAAAGGCGCTCCAGGATAGACTGGGGCAGGCCGGTTCCGTAATCCTTCACCGTTATCCGGTAAACAGGGTGCTCCCCATCCTTCTTCTCAAGACAGGATATTTCAATAATTTTCCTGGGATCAAAACCAGGGTATCTTGCATTTAAGGCATAGCGGCTGTTACTGATAAGATTCAACAGTACTTGCTGCAATTGTCTGAAATCAGCAACAATGACTGATTTGTTATTCGGAAATTCAGTCACTACCGTGATTCCATCCTTCTGCAACTGATGCTGAACCAGGGCAAGACTGGCGTTAACGATTTCCACAGGATTGACGGGTTCCCGTTCACTACTGTCTGCCCGGGCGAAAGATATTAAATTATGGGTAATAGAGGCTATTCGGTCTCCTTCTTTCATGATCTTGTGCACAATATCAATGCCGGCAGGATCAAAATCATATTTATCCAGAAGAATCTGGGCAAAATTAATAATCCCGGTAATTGGATTGTTGACCTCATGGGCAACGCCGGCAGCAAGCTCACCGATAGCTGCAAGTTTGGCGGTCCGTATGGAATCCACCTTTCGCATCTCATCTCGTGTAAGTTCCCTGGCGATCAACATAATCTTATTTATTTTGCCATCCATCTCTTTAACAGGTGAGATAGTAAAAGAATACTCACCAAAGAGGCCGGGGAGGCGTGTCTCTTCCACTTTTGGAGTACAGGTCTTCAGAAATTCTTCCAAAGGACATTTGATATGCGGCCACCGGCCGCCATGAATTATCTTGCATATTCCCTGACCGACAACTTCATTCCGGGTTTTTCTGGCCACCTGCAGGGTTGCATCATTGGCCTCAATAATAATCCCATCTGGCCGCACCACCAGAACCGGATCCTGAATGCCGTTGAAGAGCTGTTCCCACGTTCCGGTGTTACACGTTTTTTGGGGATTACAGCAGGAATGGCTGGTGGCGTCCTTGGAAAAACAGCCTGTGTCCTTATTTTTTTTCATATCTTCGTATCCATAGTGCGTGCATACAGCGGCAGCATTGAATTCAAAATTTATTAAAAAAGGCTTGAATATCACTTTGTATCATATTTAACCAACAATACTGAAATACAATATGAGCAGTGGTAATCATTCCACTCAAAATGAATATATCCCCGTTAAACAGGTTGGAATAGCTATGATGACCGGAAGGATGCGATAGTCACTTGATTGACAAGGCATTGGTTGCCAGCTAAGATTGACAATTTTTTGCGGATCATTGCCGTCTGACCTGAAAAAAAGATGGACTGCAACCAGATTCAATGATATTTTCGATCATGTCAAAAAACTTACTTTCTTTAATTGTTCAGTTCCGGGGTCTTTTGGAGGGCTTCATGTTTTTTGACTTAAAATAAACTTTGCCATTTCATAATGTTACGCTATTGGCTTGAGCGAGCGTAGCCCACCAAACATTCAAGGCAAGTTATTGGATTTATCCTGCAACTTACCTTTTTTTAGCAGATTGCCTCTAAAAACTACAAAACGCCCATTCAATCTATTATGCTTGAATTACGATTTATCCGAGAGAACCTGGAACTTGTCAAGGAAAAGACAGAAAAACGCGGAGTAAGCCTGGACAAATTGATTGATTTCGCGGCAGTTGACCAAGAGAGACTCACCCTGCTCGCCGAGGTTGAGACCCTGAAAAATAAACGCAATACGGTCTCAAAGGATATTGCCACACTCAAAAAGGGCAGCCCCGAAGACAACGCCCAGGCTGAACCCATGATTCTGGAGATGCGAAAGACCTCCGACCGGATCAAGGAGCTTGATGACCGATTGACCGAGATCCAGGGCCGTCTCCAGGAAATTGTCATGGCCATCCCCAACCTGTGCAGCGAATCCGTACCTATTGGCCAGAACGACCGAGACAATGTTGAGATCAGACAATGGGGAACAAAACCAACCTTTTCCTTCCAACCCAAGCCACACTGGGAAGTTGGCGAAGCCCTGAATATCCTCGATTTTGAACGGGCAGCCAAGATAACCGGGGCACGATTCGCCCTGCTCACCGGACTGGCCTCACGGCTTGAACGCGCCCTGATCAACTTCATGCTCGACCTGCACACCCAGAGACATGGCTATGAAGAGATTCTCCCGCCATTCCTGGTGAACTCAGCCTCCATGACCGCCACTGGCCAGTTGCCAAAATTTGAGGAAGATCTTTTCCGAATCAAGGGCTGGGACCTCTACCTGGTCCCTACGGCTGAAGTTCCACTCACCAACATCTTCCGCGATGAAACCCTGGAAGAAAACAGCCTGCCCGTTAAATTTACCGCCTACACCCCCTGCTTCCGCTCTGAGGCCGGCTCGCATGGCCGCGATACCCGAGGCCTGATCAGACAGCATCAATTTGACAAGGTTGAACTGGTAAAATTCACCAGACCGGAAAATTCCGCCCAGGAACTTGAATCACTCCTCGCTGATGCCGAAGAAGTTCTGCAACTCCTTGGTCTCCACTACCGGGTGGTCAAACTCTGTAGTGGTGACCTTGGCTTTTCCGCCGCCCAAACCTATGACATCGAGGTCTGGCTACCGGGCCAGGAGACATATCGAGAAATATCCTCCTGTTCCAACTTTCTCGACTTCCAGGCCCGCCGCGGCGGCATCCGCTACCGCCCCAACGGCCAGAAAAAGAGCCGACTGGTCCACACCCTCAATGGTTCAGGACTGGCAGTCGGCCGGACCCTTCTGGCCATCCTGGAAAACTATCAGCAAGAAGATGGCTCAGTAAAAATACCGGAAATACTTGCCCCCTATTTCGAAAAAAGATTTTAAGGAGGCAGATTTTATCCTATAAATCTACATTTCTACGAATCCTGATCACTCTCCTCCTGACCATCAAAGATCTTTTCGGAATTAGTGACATAACGACTCAACACCCGGGTCAGCATATCGGGAAGGTCGTTTTTCTGCCGGGAACTCCGATGTAACTGCTTGATCGTCTTCTCAAGGCTCAGCACTTCACCAAGAAATACATGCCTCAACACCAGAGAAACCAGGCGGGTGATGGTGGTCAGATTGGAAATACGAGACTGGAGATGGTGATCTCGATCAAAGGCGGTTGAGGCAAAGATCTCGACAGGATTGCCCTGAAGCTCACTCACAGAAACATACCAGGTATTAAGATCCCGATCCCGGGTCCGGTAGCGGACAGCGTCAAGGACCTCGGGCAGGTCAAGTGGCGCTGTGGCTGGGCACACCTGCTCACCGCTATCGGATTCATACAGATCAGAGCGGATCAAGGTGCAGATCTTCCGCAATAATTGCGAGTCTGTTTGTATAATCCGGGCGAGCTGCCCGCACGAATCACAGAACTCATTCCCCTGCATGTCCTGCAGAAGAGCCCGTTTACCACAGCCGTCACAAACCTCTTTGTTTTCAGAAGATATCATCGCACCATTTTCCACCGGGAACAGTTGTTTGAATATATGAATTGAGCTGATCAAGAAATTCTGTTCTGGAAATTTCTCGCGCCCCAAAGCTTACAAGATGCCGGGTAGTCATCTGGCAGTCTATAAGCTGATAATCCGCCGATTTCAACCTGTCAACCAAAGAAACAAGGGCAACCTTGGAACCATTGCTGACACGGGTGAACATCGATTCGCCAAAAAAAATCCGACCAAGGGCAATACCGTACAAACCACCCGCCAAAGTCTCGCCCTGCCAGCATTCAACCGAATGGGCATACCCCAGATCATGCAACCGGCAATAGGCATCATGCATCTCTTTACTGATCCACGTCCCCACTCCCTTTTCAATGCGGACCTGGGCGCAGGAGGCCATGACCCTTGCAAACGCCCGATCAAACGTGACCGTAAACTGCTTCTTCCTGATATCTCGGGCCAGCCTGCTGCTGACCCTGAAATCGTCCAAAAAAAGAACCAGCCGGGGATCGGGAAACCACCAGAGTATGGGATCTCCCGGAGAAAACCAGGGAAAGATCCCTGATCTATAGGCCGCCACAATTCTGGCTGGTTGCAGATCACCACCAAAGGCCAGAAGCCCGTTTTCATCGGCCGCGCCTGGCGGAGGAAAGATGATTTCATTGCTCAATTTGAAAAGAGGCATTCCGTCATACGACCTGGTTCAAGGGAATAGTAATAATAAACTCATCATCTTGCCCATAAACACCTGTCACTTATCATGCCATGGTGCCGTTCAACGATCTTCCTGCAGATGGACAGACCAAGACCCGTCGCCTTAATTTTCTGCTGGGTATGCATCGGCTTAACTCCGGAAAAGCAAAAAGGACAGTAAAGCCCCAGATCACACTGGCAATAACCCGATTTTTTTATCGGCTTACTGATTGAGAGTAGAGTAGGCAAGCGATGACAGCAAGATGAAAAATGAGGGACATCCGAGTACGCCAAGATGTATCACAGGAGACAGGTCTTGTCACGAAGCTCCTGAAAAAAGACCTTTTCATTCTGCGAGTAATCAACAGGGACCTCGATCAGATGCAGACCTGCCTGCTTGAGACATCCTGACAGCAGCTCAACAAGTTCTCCGGCGCGAGAAACACGATACCCGTTGGCCCCATAACTCTGGGCATAGCGTATAAAATCAGGGTTCAAAAAATCAAGACCAAAGTCAGGAAGACCCATTCCGCCCTGCTTCCATTTAATCATCCCGTAGCCATTATCACGGAGGATAATGACGACCAGATGCAGTTTGAGACGGATAGCGGTTTCCATCTCCTGGGAGTTCATCATAAAGCCACCATCTCCACACACAGCCACAACCTGCCTCTCCGGATACAAGAGCTTGGCGGCAATGGCTACAGGAAGGCCGGCGCCCATGGAAGCCAGGGCATTATCAAGCAGCAGCGAATCTGGCTGTATCGCCTTGAAATTACGTGCAAACCATATCTTATACATGCCATTATCAAGAGAGATAATACTACCGTCAGCGACAGTGGTACGAACATCGTTGACTATCCGTTGCGGGGTATCAGGAAAGCAATCATGGCCTTGCTCGCAATAGACATGGGTATTGATCTCTTTATGAAGGCGCTGAAAATAATCATAGTCTGGGCCGGACGGGTTGTGAATGACTTGCAATAACTGAGTAAGACTGGTACCGATATCGCCAATAACCTCATGCTGGGGAAAATAGACTTCATCAATATCAGCAGGTGAATAGTTGACATGAATAACCTGCATCCCCCTTTGATTCATAAAAAATGGCGGTTTTTCAACAAGATCGTGACCGACATTGATAATCACATCGGCACGATCAATGGCGCAGTGCAGGTAATCATGATCGGAAAGGGCGGCCGTGCCCAGTGAAAAAGCAGAGCGCTCATCAATAATCCCCTTGCCCATCTGGGTGGTAAAAAAGTAGATACCTGTTTTTTCAATAAGCTCTCTTGCCGCCTGGCATACGTCAGGTCGTTTGGCCTTGGCCCCAAACAGAAACAGGGGATAATGCGCCTGATTGATGAGTTCAGCCGCTATGCTAATGGAAGCAGGATTGGCATGGGGTGGATACAGACGAGTCTGAGCAAAGGGCTGATTCTCTGTTTCTTCCTCCGCAATATCCTCCGGCAGCTCCAGGTGAACAGGGCCTGGCTTCTCTGCTGTAGCGATTCTAAACATGTCACGGACCAGTGGCGGGATACTACCGGCGGTCACGACCTGCTTGGTGAACTTGGTCAAAGGCCCCATCATTCGCACCACATCAAGGATCTGAAAACGTCCCTGCTTACTCTTTTTTATTGGCTTCTGACCCGTAATAAAGAGAACGGGCATACCGCCAAGGAGTGCGTAAGAAACAGCCGTGACGAAATTCGTCGCTCCCGGACCAAGGGTCGAAAGACAGACCCCGGGCCTGCCGGTAAGCCTGCCATAAGTGGCCGCCATAAATCCCGCCGCCTGCTCATGACGGGTAAGGATCAAACGAATCGTAGATGTCCTCAGGGCCTCAAGAAAGAGCAGATTCTCTTCACCGGGGATGCCAAAGATAGTATCAACACCTTCATTTTCAAGACACCGCACCAGAAGCTCAGCTCCATTCATGATTCTTCCTCGCATCTCTTCTGCTTTTGTAAGCCGCCGTTCAAAAACAACTGTCATCCATCACCATGAAGTAGCAATCATGATCATACCCATTAAGATCAAAAAGGTAAATATTACCTTGAGGTAAACCGCCTTTCCCATGCGTCCATAGCAGTGAGACCCCAGCACCGTTCCCAGAAGGACAAAGGGGGCGGAATAAAGGAACGAAGACAGGACAGGCGCAGTGGTCATGCCGCTCACGGCATGGGCTGCGGCATTGAGATACGAATTAAAGAGAAAAAATCCACTGAGGGTGGCCTTGATCTCATCCTTATCCCAATCACTCTGTGACGCATAAATGATTGTAGGTGGTCCGCCGGCACTGAAGGCAGCGCCAATGGCCCCTGACAAAAACCCGGCAATATACGACCAGACGGGATTCATCGTCTTCGGCCTGGTCTTTACCAGAAGACTATAACAAGAATAGGCGATCAAAAAAACGCCAAGCCCGATACTGAGACTCGCCGAATCAGCCTTTTTCAGCAGGGTGATCCCCACGAATATTCCTGGGATGGCGGCAAGGCACAAGGGGAAAATTTTCCTCCAATCCAGGTGTTTTTTAAGCCTCAAGACCAGAAATGTGGTAATCACAACGCTGTTCAGGGTACACAGAGGGACCGCACTTTTGACGTCGATACAAAGACTCAGTAGCGGCATGGCCACAAGAGCAGAGCCAAATCCAGTCATACCCTGGACAAAACCAGCCAACAAAAAGATAGCACTTATAAAGAACAGAATCAGCATGATACATTATTTTCTTGAACAAAAGAGCGGTTCTGTTTACATTTCATAAAAAATAGAAAGAAAAACCTGCAATGTGTCCGCAAGGCTTATGGCCGATTGATCACCACCAGATTATACCAATTTCCCCAAGCTTCGTAACAAAAAGCAGATACCATCACCCCTGACGCCTCTTTTGATAACGGGGAGGGTCTCGGGGAAATCAGTATGCACAGGGTGTTCGTTATGGTATATTTTTTACATGTTAAGAATCGTTACGAAAGAACCTCTGTTTTTTCTGACCATTTCGTTACACTGGCCATGGATGGTTTTTTGGTGTCACTCACTCCACGGTGGACCCCGAAAGAAGTATTCCTGGGATGCGCCCAAGAAGAATCACCCATTAGGGCGTGAAAAGCAGCCAGATCCTTGTACCGTTTTGCCATCCAGATGACAGCATTATTTTCTTACAATAATTTTCCCTTTTTATCCAGTGGATAAGCGGGGAACGGAATGATACCACATAATGGAAACAGGATAGATGCAAGAGGAACAACAGCACGCCCACCAATCCCCTTTTGACCATGGGTTGTTTTATCCTGATAACGGCCGCAGATCTTGTCTTGAAGCATTACGGAATGCCGTGGCAGGCTCTGCCAGCCTGATCACCTGTATTGGTGAAGAGGGATATGGGAAGACTATGCTCTGCAAGATCCTGGAAAAAGAGATCTCTGAGCCATACCTGGTAATTTCTTTTCCCTACTCTGTTGAATCTTTTGATTATGTGCTCCAGGTCATAGCCCTGAAACTTAATCTCAAATTTTCAATAAAGGACAAGGCAATGGGGAGCGGCCATCTCCTGAAGGAAATCGCTCGCACCCTCAGGCAACAGGGAATGCGTCTTCTGATCCTGTTTGATGAGGCGGAAAAACTGTATCTGGCAACGCTGGAACGTATTCGCAAGATGATTGATCTGGTCAACGAAGACGGAGTTTTACTCCAGATTATCCTGTTTGGCCGAATGGAATTTCAGGCACATATTAAACAACTCGCCTTATGCACATTCAAGAGCGCGCAAGAGCTCCATCTCGTACTGCCACCTTTAACAGAAGAGGACACGTTTCAATATCTGAATTTTCACATGCCGCAACGTCAAGGCTTTGCAAAAAAAAATATCTTCAGCCGAGAAGTAGCCGCAAAAATCCTCGCCGTATCTCATGGCAGTTTCAGAAAAATCAACAGACTGGCAGGAGACTCCCTGCGGTCATCATCTTATACTGCCGACACCACTGCCGATGACACTTTTTTCACGGTATTGCTCGAGCAAGTCAGAGACCCAGACGATCTTATTGCCGGGAAACCTCCTGCGCATCGCCTGCCATTTCTGTTCCTGCAGAGAAAAACAGCCATTGGGGCTGGAATTATCCTCATGGCCATTCTTCTGTTTTTATCTGTCAGCAGAGAAGAGAAAAAGCCTGTATTGCCCCCCAGTCCTGAGAAAACGCAGGTTACAGCTCATCCCCGACCGCAACAGACCGCACCCAACAAACAAGATATAGTCCAAAAACCTGTCCCGCCAGCTCCGGTGGCAGCCGCAGAGCCAGTCGTTGAGCCTGTCCCGTCAGCTCCGGTGGCAGCGGTAGAATCAGTTACCAAACCTGTTTCACCAGCACCAGTAGCCGCGGCAGAGCCAGCCGTCAAGCCGGTTTCTCTAGAAATTGCGCCACTGGTTGAAAAAAAATCTTCAGAAATTCAAGTGCTAATTGCTAACAAGTCCCCTAAAAGAAATACCATCCCGCTCTTAACTGCTGAGCCTTTTATAAAAAACAAAGAGCTGTTATTAAAAGAGAAAAAAGGACTAAAAGACAACATTAATGGACAGCTTCCTCAAAAAAGTCTGGCCGCAGGTGACAGATGGCTGGCCGGAGAAAAAAATGACCACTTTACCCTGCAGCTAATGGTTCTTGCCGCTGATCAGGCCGGGAAAAAGCTAAAAGAAATAGTGCGGGACAAAGAACATCAGAAAATATCAGAGAAATTTATCGTACTCAAAAAAACGGCTTCACCTGCAACATTCATCCTCTTTTATGGCGAATATCCAACCCTGACTGCAGCCAAAAATGCCCGAGATAACCTCCCACAATCCCTGCAAAAATATACCCCCTATCCTGTTTCCATCAAAGGGGCAGTGGAAAAATCAAAACGATAGCCCACAAGCACGACTTGTTTCGAGGTCTTCTCAAGAAAGCAGCAGACTGTTGGCAAAATTAATCAAAGGTATGATCAGCTTAGACAAGACACCACTGACGGCCAGGATGATGAGGAGAATAAAGCCATATCGTTCAATGGAAGCGTAGGATCGAGCAAGGTCAGGAGGCAGAATCCCGGTGAGGATTCGGCTGCCATCGAGCGGGGGAATGGGCAGGAAGTTGAAGATGCAGAGTACCAGATTGATCCAGACACTGGCAACCAAGACGCTGTTCAGGGGAACCAGAATTGCTTCCCCCAGGGCAGAATACGGGATGGTCTTGGCCAGCAACCAGACGGTCTTGGTCATCAGGGCGCTGATGACGGCCAGGATGAGATTGGTAACCGGACCGGCCAGGGCCACCCAGAACATATCCTTTCGCGGATCCTTAAAATAGGCAGGGTTGACCGGCACCGGCTTGGCCCAGCCAAAATGGAAGATGAAAAAGGCAATCGTTCCCAATGGATCCAGATGCTTGAGCGGATTGAGAGTCAGACGTCCAGAGGCCTGGGCCGTTGGATCTCCCAGCCGGAACGCCACATACCCATGGGCAAATTCATGTGTCGCGTCCGATGATGCGGCCAATCGCGTCCATGGCTTGGCGGCGCGCCTAC
>JANMTN010000151.1:0-5141 GCA_031390685.1 Desulfobulbaceae bacterium | reverse complement strand
GGCGCTGGTACGGTCGCCACGGTAAGCAGCCTCAATGCCTTTGCTGCCGAGGCGGTGGGCACATTTATTTTGGTATTCCTTATCTTTTCCCTGACTGAGGGCTGCAATGTCGGTCGGCCGGATGAAGCCCTGGCCCCTCTGTTTATTGGCCTCACCGTGACCGTCATTATCTGTATCCTGGCCCCGCTCACCCAGGCCGGACTCAATCCGGCCCGGGATCTTTCACCCCGGCTATTCGCCTGGCTGGCTGGTTGGCGACAGGCCGCCATGCCCGACGCCGGGTACGGATTTTTGACCGTTTATGTGCTGGGCCCATTGGTTGGTGGAACTCTGGCCTCGCTTTTCTTTACCTCTTTCATTCAGCCCCTGATGAACAAAAAAAACCAGACTAACTGTGGCTGCTGAAAAATAGCAGGCCCGCCAGAAAAAAACAAAAAAGGACAACGATAGAGGACAACGATAGGGTCAGGCTTCCAAGTTGACAAGTTTAGACAACGATAGGGTCATAGACAACGATAGGGTCAGGCTTCCAAGTTGACAAGTTTAAACAAGCAAGTTATGTCCCTCACCATGGTACGCAAACCACACATTCACCTTCCTGCTCGGAGGCACGCGCGGTGGCGGGCTGGCTTGCCCGTGAATCGGGTTACCCTTTCCGAGGTTTGCTAAGCTTGTGAACCGAGATGTGGTGGGTATCAGTTCATTCGTGCGTCGTTTGACAGATCGCATTTAGGAAGAGCCGGAGTTGGCTCGCCGACTGAGTCTCTGAAAAGCCGAAATTGAAGAAGAAACTTAACAGCTTGGAAGCCTGACCCCGTACTGACCCCGTACTATGACCCCGTACTTGACCCGTACTTGACCTGACCCCGTACTTGACCCCCTCGACGTAACACAAATACGTCTGCGGTTCTGCTCAATCTGCACACGGTCAAATCTGACCCAAATCCGGGCGCGATTTATGTATATTAGTATTTTCCGAGTCCCTAAGAAGATTCAAGGCCAGACTGGCAGCCCGGAGAGAAGCACCGGTGTGCCCAAGTTTGCCACGAACTTCAGCCAGGGCCCTCTGCATCTCGTGTCTGGCCCTGTCATCAAAGAGGAGACGGGCAAGTTCGGCTTCAATCTTGCCAGGATTGACCTCTTCCTGCAAAAGCTCGGTCACAACCAACCGCTCAGCAATCAGATTGACCAGAGAAAAAAACTGCATATGCCTGACGAGCAATCTGCCAATATAATAAGTATAAGAAGATACCTTGTAAACAACCAGCATGGGAACACCAAGGATCGCAAGCTCAAGGGTAACGGTACCCGAGGCGGCGACAACGGCATCACAGGCCGCCATCATATCATAGCGGTCCTCGCGGGTCAGGTGGATATTAATGAGTTCTGAATAGTCGCCCAGGCCATTATTCCACAGCTCCTCTTCCGAGACAGTAGAGGCGACAGGCAGGAGAAAAACGAATTCGTGATCGTATTTTCCCGGCAGACGCCTGACGGCGGCAAGAAAGTCAGGGAGCAGCGCCGAGATCTCTTTCCTGCGGCTGCCAGGCAGAAGGCCGATCAGCTTATGCTCCGGGTTGATGCCATGCCTCCGGCAAAAAGTGTCCCGATCGGTTGTCACCTTGACCGAATCGAGCAGAGGATGCCCGACATACTGGGCCGCAACCCCACGGGTGCGGTAAAAGGACTCCTCGAAGGGCAGAATCACCCCGATGGTATCGACCAACCGGCCGATGGTCTTCACCCGCCCCGACCGCCAGGCCCAGACCTGCGGGCTGATATAGTAAAAGACCGGGATGCCGAGTTGTTTTGCCCTTTTTGCCAGCATCAGATTAAAATCGGGAAAATCGATCAGGATCAGCAGATCAGGGCGGTCATCCCGCATCCTTTTCTTGAGCATTTTCAGGGCGGTAACAATGCCAGGGATATGGGCCAGCACCTCGATCAAACCCACGACTGCAATCCTGCTCGCATCAAAGAGAAGCTCAACGCCTGCTGCCGCAAGCTCTCTGGAACCCATGCCGCAAAAGACCAGCCCTGGCTCCTGCCGGCGCATGGCCTGCACCAGACGGGCGCCATGCAGATCTCCAGAGGCCTCGCCGGCAATGATCATTATTTTTTTATGCCCGGCCGGAACATTTTCAGCGTTCATGGCCCGTTATCTCTTTTGCAAGGCCGCGGCAACATGCCGGTACACTTCCAGCTCCTGATTCTGGCGGATCTGGGCCATCACCTGGAGGGCCACATCCAGGGCATGACGTCCGACCCGTCCAGAGACCAGAGGCTCGCTTCGGGTGCGGACACATTCCACAAAATGGGCGATTTCATCCTTTAAGGCATCGCTTGCCGGAAAGGAGGTAACCTCAATATCCTGCCCAGGGGCGCCATTGGCCTGGATCTCGTCATTCAGGTGGATGGTCATTACCTTCCTGTTGGCGAAATCGACGTTGATATAAGAGCCGGGTTGAAAGATCTGCATCTTCCGGATATTGGTGCGGGCAATCCGGCTTGCCGTCACATTGGCGGTGGCCCCATTCTCAAAGACGAGACGGGCGTTGGCAATATCCGTGGTAGCGGTCACCACCGGGGCGCCCACGGTCTGGATGGACTTCAGGGGTGATTTGACAATACTGAGAATAATATCAATATCATGGATCATGAGATCAAGCACCACATCCACATCCACACCCCGGTTTTTAAACGTCGATATCCGGCTGCTCTCAATAAAGACAGGGACGGTCAGAAATTTCTCCATGGCCTGAACCGCCGGATTAAAGTGTTCCAGATGCCCCACCTGCAGGATCAGTTTTTTGGCATCGGTCCGCCGGATCAGATCATCGGCCTCCTCCAGGGTGGTGGTAATCGGTTTTTCGAGCAGGATATCGACGCCTGCCTCAATACAGTCCAAGGCCACCTGATGATGATAGCTTGTGGGCACGACAATGGAGACCGCATCAACCTGGGCCAGGAGTTCCCGGTAATCGGTAAAGGCCGCGCAGCCGCACTCGGCGGCAATCTTGCCAGCCATGACCGGATCGACATCGACCACACCGATCAGCTCTACTCCTTCCATCCCTGCGTATTTCTGGGCATGAAATTTTCCCAGATAACCGACCCCAATCACTCCAACCTTAATTTTCTTCACTGTCTTCATCACACCATAATATATTTCAATAAAATTAAGCCGTTGTCAAAAAAATAACTGTAACTTTAAAATATCGTAAACGGCATAAGGGGCCGTTACGAAATAACCATCGCCAGTACAACTTCCAATGTCCCTTCATTCCAAATAAAAGAGCCTGAGACAAAGAAACTTCTCTGTCTCAGGCATTATTCCAGGCATTGTGGCAACAACAAAAAACATTTATTTTACTTCAACAAACTGGCCATTCTTGACCTGATAGATGGCAAAGTCAATGCCCACGGCATCTCCCTGCGTATCAAAGCTGATATTGCCCACAGGCGTATCGACCTTTTCTGTCTGCAAGGCCTTGGTCACCGCCGCTATCTCGGTGGAACCAGCCTTGTCAATGGCATTGAAAATGGCCAGGGACGCGGAATAGGCACTTTCATAAAAGGCGCCGGGATCACTGTTATAGGCCTTTTTATGAGCGGCAACAGCAGCCTGGGATACGGGGTTTTTCGAGTTGTCCTTTGGACCGGTGGCATAAACCCCTTCCGCGTCCTTGCCGGCCACCTTGATAAAGGTATCATCTTTCACGCCGTCATCGGAGAGAAACACCGTATCCATCCGTTTTTTACGCATCATGGAGACAATCTTTGAGGCCTCGGGATGATAGCCGCCAAAGATAACGGCATCAGCCTGAGACTGTTTGATCTTCAGGACAATGGCTGAATAATCGACAGCCCCGGGAGTCACCCCTTCAAACAGGACGACCTCCCCTTTACCGGATTTTTCAATATACACTTTGGCCAGCTCGGCCAGCCCTTTACCGTAGTCACCCTTGTCATGAATCACCGCAATTTTCTTAACTCCAAGCACATTCAAGGCAAACTCTACTTCCGGTTTTACCTGCATGTTATCAGAGGCAATGGTCCTGAAGAAATTCGGATACTCACCGCGCTGGGTCAACTCCGGACTGGTGGCCGATGGTGAGATGAGGATAACCCCCGCCGCCTTATAGATAGGGAGGGCGGTTTTGGTGGCCCCGGAACAGGTATGGCCAAGAACGATATCAACCCCCTGAGAAACCAGCTTGGTGGCGATATTGGCTGCAACCTCCGGTTTACACACATCATCCTCAATCAGCAGTTCTACTTTTTTGCCATTAACGCCACCCCTGGCGTTCACTTCAGCCACCACCACTTTGGCGGCATTCACAGTTGGCAGGCCGTAGGATGCCAGATCTCCGCTATGCGCCCCGGCAACACCCAGTTTTATAGTATCACCAGCCATACCTGCCACAGGAAGCATCATGGCCAGGACAACTGCCGCCGCTGCCACCAGCGTTTTTGTTCTTATTCTTGATTCCATATTTTTCCCTTCAATTTTTTAATGATAGTAACCTGCAGTTCGTTGAATAATATTAACCATTTCAAAGAGTTTGACATTATGACCCATGCAGTTCACATATTTCAGGCTGAAATTCTTTACAAAAGAGAGTATCATTTGTCATACTGTTCAGCGCAATAAACCGTTTTGATAATACCATCTGACAGAAAAAAAACACCTTTTTTCAGTACTTCTGGCACGCGGCACACCTTGCTAAAGATTCAATTCACCTCGTAATATAATTATCCATGTCTGATTCCTCCAGAAACCTGTACCTCCTGGGCCGCGCGTTCAGCCCACTGTACAGCACAGCCATGAAGCTCCGCTCGTCTCTATATAAACGAGGATTCTTCCGCCGGTACAGGATGGAAGTTCCCGTCATCTCGGTCGGCAATCTGACCATGGGCGGAACCGGCAAAACACCCATCGTCAGTTACCTGGCCACCTTTTTACAGAACCAGGGTTACAAACCGGCCATCATCAGTCGTGGCTATGGTGGTGCTGCCGGCAACAAAGTCAATGTAGTTTCAGATGGAAAAAAACTCTACCTTGACGCCAAACAGGCGGGAGACGAACCACGGCTGATGGCCGAGACCCTGCCGGGAATCCCTGTCCTCACCGGTATTGT
>JANMTN010000068.1:0-26796 GCA_031390685.1 Desulfobulbaceae bacterium | reverse complement strand
CGTCAAAAGAGCCCAGCATGGGAACCGACCCGCCTGCTGGTAATTGTTCCAGGATAAAATGGATGCCGGATTCACTTTCACGGATGGTCTTTTCTTTGATCTGCCCTTGTTGAAAATGGAGCCATGAATATTTTCCGTAGTGGGAGAGTTTCGGCAGGGCGGCTGCTGTTTCGGCGGCGCTGCTGCTGCTCATGAGGACGGCAACCTGGCTTGGGTTCAGGGGGTTGGCGCGTACATCCAGGGTGAATCCCTGTTGTGGGTGATCTGGCATGGCAAAAAGTGAGCGGCTGGCTGGGCCATTGATGCCCAGAAACAGGAAGGTTCCTGTGTCCAGATCCTGGTTGCGGACCTGATCCCCAGCCTTGATCTTCCAGGAGTCGTCAGTAAGGGTTTGCAGCAGGGGCGCAAAGATTTTGGCGGCGCTTTCAGATTCAAGAACGATGGTTTTGTCAGGGGCTCCGAGAAAACGGGACCAGACCGGCGGCATTTCTTTAGGGGTCAACATCCGCAGCAGATCGTGATCGGGATCAATGATAAGTTCCGTGGGCGGACCGTCCACTGGCAGTTCAATGGTTGTCTGTGGCTGGGAGATGGTACGTAAAAAACGCTGTTCACCCTGCGGGGTCTTGATCACTATGGGCAGGGCCAGGGTGAATGGTTTTTTGCTGTGCTGCTCTACGGTAAAGGTGAGTAAACTCTGGTCCTTACGGTTATTGGTCTGGATATTGGAAATGGAAAGATCAGGGATATCCGGTTGAGTCAGTCTTTCCTGAAAAAATTCACGCAGGTCTTGGTTTGAAGCCTGTTCAAAGTTTGCCTTGATCTCTTCCCATGAGAGCTCCTGGCCCCGGTGTTTCTGGTAAAGTTGACGCAGACCTTTCGAAAAAGGTTCTGGGCCCACCACCCCTCTCAATTCATGAAAGAGCATGGCCCCCCTGTTGTAGCCCACGGCCCGTATGGCCTGAGCCATGGCCTGATTGTGGCTTGCGGATTGGAAATCGCCAAGGGGAATCGTATTCTGCGGGGAAACATAGCTCAGATAGTTAATGATGGATTCTTTGCGGTGGGCCGCACCCAACCCTTTGTCTTCGGCATAGGCGTAGTCGCTAAGATAGCTGGTCAATCCCTCACACCAGTTCCCTGAATCGGAACGGACATTAATGCTGTTGCCAAACCAGGAATGCAGAATTTCGTGGCCCAGTGAGGTGTCCTTGATAAACGGCAAACGAAGCACCTGCTGACCCAGCAGGGTAAAGGTGGGCATTCCGAACCCACTGGGCAGGCGGTTGGCGACAATGGCATAGTGATTGTAAGGAAAGGCGCCGAGTTCCTGTTCATAGCGCTTGATATAGCGGGCGGCCGCTTCCAGATATTCGTTGCTCAAGGAGATATCTTCTTTGAAAAACCAGGTGGAGATCAGGAAATTTTCTCGAATCTTGAGTGTTTTTATAATGTAGGGGCCAGCGGCAAAATGAATGGACTGTACAGGCTGTGAAAAGGAAAAGGACTGCTGAGTATTGGATGAATCAGAGGGAAGGGTATCTGATTCGGCAATGGCTTTGAATCCTTTGGGGATCATGGCCGTGAGTCTGAACAGCATGTTGCGGTTCGGGATTGGGTGCCACATACTGGTGAGAGCGATACCCTGACCACTGATCATGTTGTCAGGGGCATTATCTGGGACCTGTTTGGTATAGGAGATGAAAATTTCCTGTGCTTCATTGGTGGCCGGGAGATGGAGGTGGTTCTCGTTCGGGACGCGTACGGGCATTGTTTCCTGCCCTTTCTTGTTGATCATGATGGCGCTAATTGATATTTCATCCAGATACAGGATCAGCTCCTGGCCAGCAGGCAGGGAGATATGGGCGGTGCCGCTCATTGTCTGTTGCTCAGGCTGAAAGGAAATGGCGAGCTCGTACGATGGGACGCTGGCAGCGGCGGGATCTGCCAGGAACAAGAGGAAAAGCGGCAGGGACTTGAGCAGAAAGAAAGACAGAGAGAGCGGAGAAGTGGTGGATGATGAGAGCAAGGCTTTCTCCTGAGTGTTTATTATGGTACTGTTTTACCTCTAATAAAGGTGATTTGTAAATATTTATATTACCATATCGTAGAGATAACCTTCAATTATTAAGAAAGATTACAATGCAGATCAAAATAGTGGCCCTCAATGCCCGTTTTACCCATTCGTGTCTGGCTTTGTTCCATGTGCGTAACGAGCTGGAAAATAATTGTCTGGATGTGAACACAGAGTTGTGTCAGCTCACTATCAATGATTCCTACTATGAAACGCTGTTGCGTCTCAGCCAGGGCAGTCCGGATTATATATTTTTTTCGGTAGCTGTCTGGAACTCTGATCGGGTGGAACAGTTGATCCGGGACCTGAGGGAGTGTCTGCCAGATTGCAGGGTGGTGGTGGGTGGGCCACAGGCCGTGGTTGTCGGCCGCAATCTTTCTCCTTTCCCGTGTACAGTGGTCAGTGGTGACATAGAGGCCGTGAGTGATGCATTTTATCGGGATCTGGAAAGAAGGACGCTGCAGCCTGTGTATGGAGGATCCTTTCTACAGATGCGGAATCGTGTCCTGTTGTCACCTTATCGTGAAGAGGACTTCAGCTCGCACCTGCGGGACAGGAACATTTATTATGAGAGCTCCAGAGGGTGTCCCTTTTCCTGCACCTACTGCCTTTCTTCGGCGGAAAAAGGGGTTTATCATAAGGAGCTTATCCAGGTTGAGCAAGAGCTTGCCCAGATATTGTGTCATAAGCCGGCGACGCTACGTTTTGTCGACCGAACCTTTAATGACAGGCCGGAGCGGGCGCTTACCATCTGGAAATTTCTCTTGGGGGTAGAAGCTGAGACCCTGTTTCATTTTGAGATAACCCCGGATCGTTTTACGGAAGAGATGTTTGACTTTCTTGAAACCGTGCCGGTGGGCCGTTTTCAGTTTGAGATCGGGGTTCAGTCCACTCATAACCAAACCCTCCAGGCCGTTGGGCGGACGATGGATGTGATAACTGCCCTGCGGAATATCAAAAGACTTGTAGCGCTTGACTCCATTCATCTCCATGCGGATCTGATTCTTGGCCTTCCCTATGAGAGCAGAGAGGATTTTGGCCGCTCATTTGCGGCGCTTTTTGCCACAGGCGCGCATTATCTGCAAATGGGGTTGTTGAAGCTCCTTCCAGGGACTGCGATCAGCAGGGATGCGGAAATCTTTTCATACAGGAACTGCCGTCAGCCGCCTTATGCGGTGTTGGCCAATCAATGGCTGGATCATGCTGCCTTCCAGGAACTGTACTGGTTTTGCGAGTGTGTGGAAAAATTTGTCAATAACCGTTATTTTCCTTCGTTCTGGGATTACCTGCGGCGGAAGGAAGAGGATGTGTTCTCTTTTTTTCAGGAACTGCTCCATATCTGCCTGCAGGTAAATTTCTTTGGATTGGCGGCCACCCAGGAATTTATGGGGCAATTGCTCAGTCAATTAATTGAGAGGAGGGAGGATGGCCCGTTGCTCCTGGAGATCTTGCGTTACGACTGGCTGCGCTGTGGGCATCGTTTTCTGCCATTGTTTCTGCAGGTTGCACTCCCAGAAGAACAGCCGCAAGCGGTCAAGAATGCTCTTTATGAACAGACAGCAACAGAGTTTACTGGTCTCTTCGACCATGGCAACAGAAATCAGTTTTTTAAAAAAGGTTTCTTTTTACGTTTTTCAGGGCATTGCCTGAGGGAACTTGGTTTGAGGCAGGATGGAGAGCAGGCGGTGATCATATTTTTACCGGAACGGGAGACAAGTTTGTACCGTTTGCAGAAAAGTGTGGTCGTAAGCTTCAGTAAATAAACCCAGCAATCAACTCTCGGTTGAAGAGTAGTTGCCTGCGGTAGGCTTAGGAGAGGGATTTGATCTGGGTCCTAAATTCTTTTTCCAGGTCCTTGTCGTTGATTTCCTTGCAGAGCAAAGCGGCAAGGTCTGGCAGCCGTTGTTTGGATGTTGGGCCTTCCTGTGCCCAAGTTTCAATGGTGGCGAGCATGACCTGTCCGGCAATCGGACCAATGGCATAGGCCAGAGCGTCTTTGATGCTTTCTAGAATAGGGGCTAGTGCCGCGTCTATCTCGGCTTCCTGGTGTTGTGGTTGTTCTTGCCGGGGTGCAGTTTTCGCCTGAGCTGTGCTCTTCTGGGCTTGCACAGGACCTCTGTTGATGGTGGCCTGGATATCGTTTATCAACATTGCAGTGGTCATGTTGATGAGAGATTTGTTGACGACAGGTTCACAGACCATGACCAAAATAGCTCCTTGTTCCAGGGGCTTGACAATGATCAGTGACACATCGAATTTGAATTCAATTGTCTCTATGTCCAGGTTGGCCAGGGCTCCCATTTTAATGGTACGGGTGAGGAGATTGCCCATGGTTTTTATGGTATTGTCCTTGAAGATTGGTGGAAGCTTTGCGGCCGCCAACTCTTGATTGCCGGTGTAAACAAAACAGCCAAAAACTCCGGGAAGCATATTGATTTCTTTGAGGAGTGAATCCATGGCGCATTTCCTTTGATGGTCAGTGTCCCAGTTCTTTTATGGGTTTTTTTTGGAAAAATACCCTTTTAGTCATAAGTAGCTGTAAAGAGATAACTGTAACATCTCTTTATTATTGCAGACTGATTCTGTTTAACACGGGTCGTAATCCGGCAGCTATCGGACCGGGGGCTGTAGTTTTGCTAATTTCCAGACCGGCCACAACCTCTTTGCCGCAGAGGACAAGGTGCTTGTTCCCACTGTTCAAGCCGAACAGGACATACTGCCGTTCTCCGGCGCCCATGCCCACTTGAAGCTGCTCGCTGACAACAGAGAGATAGGTTATAAAATTAATAAGTTGGTCATCATTTGTTTTGGCGGTATGGATTACGTTCCCATCCTTGGAGACAAGAATGGGGTTACTGATCTCGGGCATTGCTTCTAACGTGGCAATAAATTGTTTCAAGAGCGGATTGGATGCATGCATTGAGGCTGCAATGGTGGAAGACGTCATGCTCTCGGTTGGTGATGAAGATGGAAGGACGTTTTCATCATCATGGAGAAAATCATCAATACCCAAGTCTATACCGGTTAAATCTATGGAACCCAGAGAGGCTTCAGGCCTCTTTGGTGGGGGTGAACTTATGTCTGGCGTATCTCGTTCGTCCTGTCTTCTGCTGCCTTCAAGCAGGATAAAACCGAGAGACTCTGAGATTTTTTGTTCAGTAATATTGCAGGAATTCGTCAGTATAATTTCTACGTTTTTCCAACTGATGATTTCAAAGGCGGCATCGATTCCAGAGAGATCATTGGTGCTGGCATCCATGAGATCTCCGTTCTTGAAGTACATTGTCCCTTGATTCCTTCCAGAACGAACGGTGAGGGTGCATGTTTTTTTGTCCAGTTCCAGTAACTGGATAAATGATCCCAGAGAGACCCCGGTGATAAATCCCTTGGAGCGGCCTTCAAGTCCTTTCAGGATCTTGGTGACCAGTAGATTGAAATCGATAGGCTTTTCGATATACTGGAAGGCGCCGATTTCTTTCAGGTTTACTTCCATGTCTGGAGTGCCGAAGGCGGTCATGACAATGACGGGGATGTCAGGGTGATGGGCACTGAGATGGGCGACCAGCGCAAATCCGTCCATCTTGGGCATCTTCAGGTCTGTGAGGACTAGATGGATTTCCTGTTCGTCGAGGATGGCGACGGCCTCCTCGCCGTTATGGGCGGTGATGATGCCAAACTGATCTTCGTAGGATTTAAATCCATCAATCAGGCTGAGCAAAAAACTTTCATCATCGTCAACAATAAGAACGGTATTCATGTCGGCTCCCATACCGGCTTTTGCCGGGTGATCAATGTGGCTGGTCATTAAGTGGAAAAGAGAATAAATCTCTCTTTTTTCAACTCTGTTGAGCTGTTAACCTGATGAGATGTGAATAAAAAATGTACATAATCTTAATAATTTCTTTTTACCATGCATGGTCGGCCTCTGTCCACTAAAAGCTGTCATGGGCCGGGAATAATAATAAGAACCTTGGTCCCCATGTTGTTTTTGCTGTTGATGTAAATGGAGCAGTTCATTTTGGCAAGCATTTTTTTAACAATAACCAGCCCGAGACCGGTTCCTTGGGGTTTAGTGGTAAAAAAAGGTTTGAATAGATTGGTCTGTTCATCGTCGCTGATGCCACAGCCGTTGTCGCTGATAATGATATTGATTTGGCCATTTTCTTCTGAGAGCATGGTGAGGGAAATTTTTTTTTGTGAGATCTCGACCAGGGAGTCGGCGGCATTGGCTATAAGATTGAGGAGTACCTGCTGAAAGGCGCGGGGGTCTATCAGGCCGAACCTGGGTTCCTTGGGGATGTTGGCGGTAAGTTTGATGTTTTTTTGTTGGAGCTCTGCTGTTATCAGGGTGATGAAGTTATTGAGCAGTGTCGTCATGTCTGTTTTTTCGATGATTGGGCGTTCAAATATGCTGAAATTTTTGAGTGTTTTGAGCAGATATTCAACGCGGCCAATATCTGAAAGGCTGCGATTGATAAAACGCTTGATATCGTTTTTATCATAGAGCTCAAGGTTTGAATCGAGGACCGAGAGCGAGACCTTGATCGAATTAATCGGATTGCCCAGTTCATGGCGAATGCTGGAAAAAATAAAGCCGATATTGTCCATGAGGTTTGCGGCCTCCACAATTGATTCAAGGCGTTTTTTTTCGGTGATGTTTCGTTTGATGATTACTTGATTACTTATCTCTCCCTTGTGGTTGTGCGCTGGTGAGACGAATATCTCTTCTTCGTAGAGGGTGTGGTCTTTGCGATAGTTGGGAAATTGCCCTTGCCATTTTTCACCATTTTTCATGGCTGTTATGATCTGTTGCCAGATGTTGTCATCCATGACGCCTTCGGCATAGAGATCCTTGAAGTTGGTGCCAATGATCTCTGGTTGTGAGTAACCGGTGACGGTCTCACAGGCCGGATTGGCATAGAGGATCTGGCCTGCGGGGTCGGTAATAAGGGTGCAATCACTCGATTGCTCGATTGCTGTTACCAGGCGATCTCTTTCTAAGCGATCCTGTTGATTGCGAATGATCATGGCCAGGATATTGGCGATTAATTTCAGACCGTTGACTTGTTGAGTGGTAAAAGGTGTTGCTGATGTCAGTCTGTCCATGCCGATGATTCCCCAGATTTCACTCTTTAACAGAATGGGGATGTCGAGAAAGGCCTGGATGCCTATATTTTTCAGGTAATATTGTTCAATATCAGATACTTGTGGTGATTGATTGTGGATAATGTTTCCTGCCTTCAGGGCGGCAACACAGTTGGGATTTTTAAATATCCAGCTGTGATCAAGAGTCGCCTGGTATTTGTTTTTGGGATGAGTGGATGCCTCTCTGGCATTTTTATCCGCCTCGACGATGTATATGCGGTCGGTCTCCAGGGGTTGGCAGAGGCTTGAAAGGTTGTCGCTGGAGTAGTTTTGCCAGCTGTTCTGGAGATGGGATTGGTCGGTGACAGTGAGAATCGCATTCCATATGGCCTCGTTGCGGGCCACGGTGAGGGCCGTTCTTTTTTCGGTAAATTTTTGTAACTGCATCCTGAATTCGTTCAGGGTGTTAATAACTGAAGAGTAGTCTGGTTTCGTATTGCATTTTTTGAGCTGTGTCCTGAGGCTATGGATTATGTGTTGATTGTTGAGGTGTTTGTGGATGGAGGCATGAAGCGCTCTTGATCGGAAATAAATGACAATGGCGAGTAAAATGGTGAGCACCAGCAGGCAATAGGCAAGTGGTCTCATATGGGCAGGGGTATTGAAGAAAAAAGTGTACAATGCTGGTGCCAGACTGATGGTGAAAAAGCAGTAAGCTGTTTTTGGAACGGTGGCGAGGTGGGTGGACAAGAGGGCGCAGGTGCTATAGAGGAAGAGGGTATGTATGGCATAGGACAGCAGGGTGCCGTTTTCAATAAGTAAGACTGTGCCTCCCCAGTAGAGAGCTTGCCACAGATAGATGAAAAGCAGACGGCGATAGGTTTTGCTGACCTTCAATAATGATCCTTTGCTGGATTTACGGGTCTTGGTAACTAAAAAGATATAATAGGATGTGAGGCAGAAATGGCAAAATAATCCAGAAAGAAAAAGCGGCTTCGGCAATGCTCTCCAGAGAATGGTCATTTCCAGAAGAGCTGCCAGAAAGGCTGCCAGTTGGATATGGGGGCCATAGGAATAAAGGCTGCGAATGGTGCTGTAGAAAAATCTGGTGGAGCCAGAGTCTGGTATCATATAAGTTCTGGGTGAAGGGAGGATAAGGAGTATGTTGTATCCCAAAAGAGTGTAGTCTACCAAAGCATAACAGAAGATGGAAAAAACAACAAAAAATAGAGAGAGTTTTTTGGGGTGAGGGAAGTGAGGAAAAATGTGATTGGATGTAGTTGCCCAGATGCGAGTTCAAATAGTTGTTGGTTTAATTGTTTGATATTGTGTTTAAATATTTAATTGTTGAGATTTTTTGTCATAAAAAGTATAGTTTTTTTTATTTTTTGTACTGTTGCCAAGGATGGCAGGATGGGTTGCTACATATAAAATATTGATATTATATGATAAAATATTTTTTTGTGTTGATGGCATAAGATATGCAGTAGGTAAGGCATCTCTTCTCTTCTCTCCTGGAAAAAGCCGGTCCGCTCTTGTGTGACTGGCTTTTTCTATTTTCAGAGTTCCTGCTTATCACTGTCTCTTTCTTTTTCTTTATGGTCACATCTGTCTCAGTTTGCCTTGAGCGTTGCCTGGGGTATACGCGTACGTCTCTTCACTCTGCGCTGGCGCGAGTCATTCCGCGTCTTGGCGCATTCAGTCTCTCTCCTGGTGCCAGGGTTTTGCTTAAACCCAATCTGCTCAGCGCTGGCGTTCCATCCCTTGCCTGCACGCATGCTGAGTTTATTGCGGCGGTGGCCGCGTGGTTTCTTGATCACGGTTGTCGGGTCTCGATTGGTGATTCGCCTGCTTTTGGTAGTGCTCTAAATGTTGCGGAGCGTCAGGGAATTGCTCGGGCGGTGCGGGGGATGGATGTCCGGGTTGTTGAATTTGTATCAGTTGTGACCAATCGTTTGCCGTCAGGAATCTCCGTTGGTATTGCCGCAGAGGCCCTTGATTGTGATCTTTTGGTCAACCTGCCCAAGATCAAGGCCCATGATCAGATGTATGTAAGTATGGCAGTGAAAAATATTTTTGGTATAGTGACAGGGGTGCGTAAATCTTGGTTCCATATGCGTTATGGGGATTCGCATCTTGCGTTTGCCCGGATTATCTTGGAGCTGCAGGGATTATTGCCAGAAAATATTACTCTTGCTGATGGCATTGAGGTCATGCACAGGCATGGCCCCATGCATGGAGATTCACTTGCCCTGGGGTGTCTGGCGGGATCAAGAAGTTCCGTGGCACTTGATACGGCTATGCTTGCACTCCTTGAGCTGGAAGCTGCGAGGAGTCCACTGTGGTGTGCCGCAAGAGAACGTGATCTCCCTGGCGCGCAACTTTGCGGGATAGAATTTCCGTTATTAGCGCCGTCTGATTTTTCCGGTTCAGGTTTTATGGCCCCGGAAATATTGAACCCGGTTCGATTCAGGCCATGGCGATACGTTTTTAACTCCTTGCGGCGAGTTGTTCTTGCCTTGCACCGGGGTTAGTAAAAGCTGCAAGTGTTTGGGAGAAATCCGGATTAACGATTACTATTTTAAACTTATTCTACTTCTAACAGGAATGTGTCATGTTTGATTTACAAGGAAAAGTGGCTTTGGTCACAGGCGGATCACGTGGAATCGGTCGGGCAATCGCTATCCGGCTGGCCGAAAATGGTGTGCATATGGTGGTGAATTATGTGCGGCATAAACGCGATGCCGAAGAGACGGCGGATGTCATAGAAAAACATGGCGGCCGTTGTCTTTTGGTTAAGGCCAATGTTGCGGAAGAGGCTGATGTCGAAGAGATGTTCGCGGTTATTACCAAGGAATTTGGCACACTTGATATTTTGGTTTCCAATGCGGCCTCTGGTGTTTTGAAACCGGTTATGGAACTTACCGAGCGTCATTGGGATTGGGCCATGGACATCAATGCCAGGGCTTTGCTGACCCTGGTACAGAAGGGCTTCCCTCTTATGAGCAGGGGCAGCCGGATTCTGGCGGTATCCAGTCTGGGCGCGACTCGGGCCATTGAGAATTATACAACCGTGGGTGCCTCCAAGGCTGCCCTTGAGTCTCTGGTCCGGCATCTGGCTGTGGAGCTTGGGTCAGCCGGGATCAATGTGAACACAATCAGTGCCGGCGCAGTGGATACCGATGCCTTGAAGAAATTCCCCAATCGGGATGAGATTCTGGAGACGGCCCTGCGACGTACCCCATTGGGGCGGCTTACCACTCCCGATGATGTCGCGGATACGGCATTATTTCTCTGTTCGCATCTGGCCGCGATGATTCAGGGGCAGGTGATTACGGTTGATGGTGGTTATGCCATCAGGGGATAATGGGCGGGTAATGCCATCATCCCTTGATGACTTTTTATGAGATCAACACCTGTGAATGATGAACCATGAAATGTGTTGTTGAAAGAGGGAAATGCGACCAATTTATCAAACCCGTAAAGCTTTAATCCTGGCGTCAGCCTCACCCCGGAGGCAGGGCTATTTTCAGGATCTTGGGCTGGAATATCAAGTCCATCCGGCTGATATTGACGAAGAGTTGTTGCCGGAAGAAAAGCCGCAAGATTTTGTCAAACGCATGGCGGTGGAGAAGGCCGCGTTGGTTATGGATATTTACCCCGGAAGCTGGATTGTGGCAGCGGATACGGTGGTGAGTCTTGCTGGTTCGGTGCTGGGAAAGCCCAAAGATTGTGCGGAAGCCGTGTCTATGCTGATGCAACTTTCCGGGAAAGAACATTGGGTACAGACCGGAATATGTCTGGCCTGTCGCCAGGAAGGGATTGTTGCTGTTCAGTCGGTGCATACCCGCGTTGTTTTCAGCCCTTTTTCTGAAAGAACGGCCCAGGCATATGTGGCAACCGGTGAGCCTCTGGATAAGGCTGGTTCTTACGGGATTCAGGGGCAGGGGGCTTTTCTGGTCAAAGAGGTCAGGGGCTCTTATTCAAACGTGGTGGGGTTGCCGCTGTGTGAACTTCTGATCATGCTTGAAGAGCATGATGTTATCGCTGCCTCAGTGTGATTTTTTCAGGAGAGAACAAGGCAGGAATAGCAATGAGCCATAATGGGCAGTGTAAAAAAGTATGTATCTGAACTGTTCCTAAATAACATGCCGCATTCCTTGACTTTTGCGGCAGGTCTGTGGTAGGGCACTAAAGATAATCGAATTCTCTTTGGAGTGAGACGGATGGTTGAGGTGTTGATGATTCGTGGATGGCATATTTCTGCAGTAGTGCCTAAGCAACGAGTGTTTGAAAAAAACAGACAAGGTGCTTTTTATGGCAAGCATTGAACAGCAACAGCATGCTTTAGATGTCTTAAAATGTATTAACAAGGCTATCACTAATCTCCGTCTCTATCCTGAGCAGAGTATCCAGGTTATCAATGCAGTAGAGAAGGCTTATACTGAGTTAAAGATTTTTTTGCGTCTTTACCAGTCTCTTCGTTTTGGCCTTCATAAAGGAGTGGCGACTCTCAATGATACCATTTTTGAGAGAAGGGAACGGGAACAGTTGGATGCCCTGATCTTGGTGGATTCCTTGGATAAGGCTGGTTTGCAGGTGATGAACTTGACTCCGGGGATGGACCGGAGAAAATTCAAGCAGATGTTGTCCTTTTTTACCGCAAGCCCCGAACAGCTTCACAAGGCTGGTGGGAGGGTTGCGTTTGTGAAAAACGCTGGTTTGAATGCAATTTTCCTGGAAGATGACGGGGAATGTGTGGATCAGAAGCCGACTATTGTTCGTAACTTTGGTGAGTTATTACAGGAAATAATGAATGCCGGCGTTCGCCGGGATGATATTTCGTCGTTTATATTACCAGGGCCGGGACAGCAGCAGAATGACAAGACCCCGCGTGACCTGAGTAAAAGAGATAAGGGTGTTGCTCTCCTTGCTGCCGCAGTTTGTTTTGTTCTGCAACCCTTGCAGCAGGAGGACGTTTATGGCGCCTCTCCTGATTTTAATCAGTTACTTGAAAATGTCAGTAGCGCGGTATTGAAGGATGAAGAGCTCCGTATCGTCGCCGACAAGGTAGCTACCTTGCTGCTTGTCAATCTGGACAATCAATCCTTGGGTTTACTGTTTTGTCAGACCTTTGCGCCTCGTTTTGGGGTGGCGCTGTTTGCAAGTCTGATAGCTGCCATTAATAAGGATGGCTTTAGCACTCTGGTTGATTTTTTGAGACAGGAACTGGAGAGGTTGGCAGATTCTCTCAGTCTGGAGGATGCCGAACAGCGGCGGGTGGTGGAAGAGGCTTGCCAGCGCTTGCAGGAAACGGTGAAAGGTCGGCAATTGTATGCCCATGAAATCATGGGCATGACAGAAAAACAGCGGCAAAGCAAACGGTTGCAGGCGGGATTAGGGGCGCTGGCGCAAGGCAATCTGGATGGATTAAGAAATAACGAAGTGTTGCTGCATCTCCCAGCCACTTTTGAGAGGCTGATAGCCAATAAAAAGGAGAGTGTCGCTGCGGCTATTCTCCAGAATCTGGTGGTGGGGCTCAAACTGGACGATGAAGAGTTGCGTCGTCGCTCAGGGCAGGGTCTCGGTTTGATCGGAGAAAAACTCGTATCCTTGGATTATTGGGAGTGGCTGGAAAAATTAACCCCCACATTCCTCTTCTGGCTTAAAAGAGTTGAAGATGCCGATGATTCCTGTCATCGTTTTGTTGTAATTTTACAGGAGATTATGACCCATGCGCAAACAGCAGGAAATCAGGAAATAGCTGACAGGATCCTCTCTCTTTTTTATGCCATTCGCTCTGGAGGATTAGAAAAAACGATAGAGATGAGGAATATGGTGGGCCAGGTTCAGGATAAGGCCGTGCGGCGAGATGTCCTGGAGTCCTTTCTCAAGCGATGTTTTGAAAAGCCGATTGAGGAGCAATACTGCCAGAAAATTATTATGTATGGCCCGCTGGGCATCCAGTTTTTGCTTGATGTGTTACTCGTAAATAATAAAAGGCCGGAGCGGATCAGGCTCCTGAAGATTCTGGCCAGCATCGGTGAAAAGTTGCCCTCTCTTCTTCTTGATCGATTGCAGGAACCTATGCCCTGGTATGGCAAGCGTAATCTGCTCAGGCTGCTTGGTGAAACGGGGGATGAACGAGATGTCAGTGCGGTGCAAGGGTATCTTTCCCATGATGATTTGCGAGTTCAGAGTGAGGCACTGTCCTGTATCTATAAGCTCAGTGCGCAAAAGAAGAAGCAGTATCTTCTTGAGGCGTTGCCACTGATCAGTGAAAAATTAAAATTTCAAGTGGTACAGGACTTGGCCTCAGTAGTGGATGAAGAGGTCGTCGGGGTGCTGGTGGATCTGCTCAAGGATGAGAAATATTTCTCGGCAGATATCAAAACGATGCTTCTGGTCAGTATCTGTGAGACCTTGGGGCGAAGCGGGTCTCTCCAGGCACAGAAGGCCTTGCAGCTGTTGTCAGGAAAAAGGGATGTACCTCCTAGAAATATGGCCAAAGAGGTTTGGCAGGCGGCACGGAGAGGATTGGCGTTGCTTGACGTAAATCGCCGGCAACAGAAAGAAAGGCTTGTCGAGCTCCAGAAAATTTCAAAGAACGCTGTCAGGCAGGCCCAGTCCATGCAAGACAGGCCGGGAAAAGAGTATGTGCCGGTAACCAATCTGGCTGAGGAACAAGAGATCTATGTGTTGTTGGGCCAGAACAAAAAGGCAGCCGCAAAGGCACGTCTGCTTGACCTGATCTCCACGATGACCAGTCTTCAACAGTTTGATCAGGCCGAGGTTCTGTGTCAGCGCTTGGCTGAGATTGACCCTTTGGCTCTGGAAGATATTCTTAAGGCAACAGCGATATTGGAAGAACAGGGAAATGCCGCCAGGGATCAGGCACAGGCCACGAACTGGGTTGAAAACTATGACTTTCTCACCACGGAAGAATTTAACGCTCTCTATTCCTCCATGGAGCATGTGAAGTATGCTGCAAATGAGAATATTGTAGTTCAAGGCGATCCGCAACAACGGCTTTTTTTTGTCAACAACGGGCAGGTTAAACTTTTTTCTCGAGATTCGCATGGGAATGATATTCTGCTGAAAAGAGTAGGGCCGGGTGAAGTGTTCGGCATGGATTCTTTTTTTAAGACCTCGGTCTGGACCTTTGATGTGGCAAGCGTTGGCCCGGTTGATGTTTCTGTCCTGACTCAGGAAGCATTACGAAAATGGCAGAATACTTTTCCTGATTTGGAGACAAAGATAAAAGATTTCTGTCAGCAATTTGTGGAACATGAATCACTGAAAGTCATGGTCATGGATCGGCGGATGATGGAACGATTGAATTGTGCAGGCAGGCTGGCCATGGCCGTCCTTGATGATCAGGGCAAGGGGACAGGTATTGCTCTGCAGGGGAATATGGGTGATGTCTCAATTGGGGGTATTTTTTTCACGATTCATATCTCACAAAAAAGACATGTTCGTTTGCTTTTGGGGAGAAAAATTCTTGTCAGCCTGATAGGTGGACCGCCTGATAACCCGTTGACATCGGGGGTGGCAGGTGTTGTGGTGGCAATATATGTGCAGGATCCTACCAATGGAGACTTGGCGTCCTATGCCCAATATTCAGTACATGTCCAATTTGATCAACCCTTGCGAGAGGCTGATCTGACTGCAATAGGCTGTGAAGGGTAGAATGAGCAGTTTGATTTTAGGAGCCGTTACGAAATAACCATTGCATCGTTGACCATTTCGCTATGGTTCCTTATGCCGGTCATGATATTCCAATGTTACAGCTGTTTTTTGACAACGGTTTATTGTAATTTTTGATTTTTTTTCTTTCGTCACAGGAGCTGCCTTAGCATGGAGCAAAGTGAGGCCATATCCTTCTTCTATCTCAAGCATCTGCAAAATATCCACGAAGAAAAAACGCATCGGAGTGCTGACTGCCCTTTTTGTAAAAAGCAGGGTAGGGAATTTGCTGGTCGTCTGGTTGTTGATCTGAATAAGACCAGTTTTTTTTATGGATATTTCCGTTGCCTGAATCGTTGTGTGCCTGGTGGCTTTGCGCTCTGGTTTGCCAGATTGATGGGGATTAATCCTGATGATGTCCCCGGATATGACCCTGATCGTGAATTCTTTCTGCGCAAGATTGATTATCCCCTCGTCAATATCAATAATGAAATTAACTCGTATCAGGACCGGATGAGTGAAGATATCCTGGCCTGGTTTCAGAAAGCCGGGATTGGTCAGGATGTTCTTGCTGAGCTGAAGATTGGCTATAATGGTCGGTATCTTGTCTATCCTTATGTGCAGGAGGATGGCAATTGTTATGCCGCTCGTTGTGTCTTTCCTGAGCGGAAAGAAGATTTTTTCTGGCACGGTGATGAACAGTTTTTTACCGATCAGCACCATATCTTTAATCTTCAGGATCTTCAGCGTTGTGAGAACGGTGCGCTTTTTGTCTGTCAAGGAGAGGAAAACCTGCTGGCCCTGAAACAGCTTGGTTTCCCCGGTATCGCTGTTCCTGACTGTCACAGTCTGGAAGTGATGGGTACTGATCTATTTGCCTTTGTGCATACGGTTTTTATAGTCATGGAGAATAGCGCCGAAGCTGAGGCTGCTGCGCGCGCTCTTGCTGCCAGAATTGGGTATAAAACCCGTTTGTTCAGGTGGCCTGCTGGTTTTGCCAGAAATTATAACCTCTGGCAATTGGCCAGTGACAAGGGAAGGGATTTTAAGACTACAGTCTTGTCCATGATTCAGGCATCCAGCGCCTTCTCCCCGTTTACCAGTCCCAAGCGGGAGTATGGTTCTTTCGTTGCTCAATTGCTGCTGGAGGCGGGTTCTGCTTATGGGGCACTCAGGTCTGGATTCCCTCAATTTGATCAGGCCCTGGAGGGAATTCATGGAATTAATGTCATCGGTGGAGCTCCAAAGTCCGGGAAATCGTGTTTCGCTATCCAGATAGCAACCGATATGGCGATACGTAAGGTGCCGGTACTCTACTATGATTTTGAGAATGGCAGGCAAAAGATCTATCAGCGGACTTTGAGTCGTTTAAGCCGTATGACAATCAGTGCCATCAAGGGCGCTATCAAGGATGGTGTCGTGACCGGTGCGATTGGGCAAGAACTTGAGCGTGCCCGTCATGATTTTCAAGACATGCTTGTTTCTTTTCGGGTGGTTAATGATCGTAAACTTAACCCGGAGATTATGCGTCGTCATATTGATTTTATTCGTCATGAGACCCGTAGTGAATATACGGTGGTGGTGATAGACAGTCTGCATAAATTGCCTTTTAAAGATTTTACCGAGCAACGGACAGGGATTGATGCCTGGTTGCGGCAACTGGAGGCCATACGGGATGAGCTGCATGCGTCCTTTCTGATTATCTCGGAACTGTCGCGTGGCAGCAAGGATAGTTATACAGATACGCCGCATATGGGGATGTTTAAAGGTTCCGGTGACATAGAGTACAGCGCCGATAATGCCCTGATCCTTTTCCCTGAATGGGATCCTCTGGAATCAGCGGTGCACCAGCAACGGCAGAATAAACTGTGGCTGGTAGCCAGTCGAGAACATACTCCCGGCCTTATTGGAAGGTATGGTCTGGATTTTCCTTATTGGGGATTTGTCGAACTGGAGCAATAGATGGTACTTCCAGATATTCGATAATCAGTGAGGATTTCATGAAGAAGTGTTCAAATACACATTGTATTCTTTTTTGTGATACGATAAAGTAAAAAAAAGTGGGTATCGTTTTGTCTTCTCAATACTTTTTCGTTTTGTATTGAGTTGTTTGCAAAAAATAATGAAAAAAGAGAGGAATCACAAATGCGACGAATGACTATTGGTATTGTGGCTGGTCTGCTCCTGTTAAGCACTCATTATGCGCAGGCCTTTGATGAAAAAGGGGGAAATGCTCTTTGGGGTAAATATGCTATTCAGACCTGTAGCTCCTGTCATAAGGAAAAAGGCTTGAGCAGTCTGGGGCCGGAGGAAAAGAGCGTCGCAGAGTGGGAATCTTTTTTTGTAGATAAATATAAAAAACTACGGGATCTGAACCATGATTTTGCCTCAATGGGGATCAATGAGCGTCAGTTAGAAAATATTCATCGTTATCTCGTTGAAGAATCAGGGAAAAAAGGGGTTGTGGGTTCTGCTCCTCAAACTATTGAGGCCACGACGAAAAAAACGTCCTCGTCAGCAGAGCGAACTAAGGCTGAAGCCACGAGTGGGGATGCAGGAGAGGTATTCAACCCTGCCGCAGGGGATAGCGCGAGGGGGCGGTATGTCTTTCGTAGGTGTCTGACCTGTCATAAAAAAAATAATGGTAAGCTCATCAGTCCTGCTGATCGGACTATAGCTGCATGGGATCGTTATTTTACTAATGATTTCAAGAAGTTTAAAAAGGATATGCCTCAATTTGATACCTATGGTTTTACTGTTACTCAGATGGAAGATCTGCACAAGTTTGTTCAGCAGTATGCACTGGATGCACAGAAACCCAAGACTTGTGAGTAGTAGATCAGGAGAAATCTGGATATAGAGATGTTCAGAATAAAAGACAAAGGCCTTTTTACCAAATGGTAAAAAGGCCTTTGTCTTTGGAGCTTTTTGTTATTTTATCACTATCAGTTTCATCCTACCAACGATAAGCCAGATTGACATAATAGTTCCACATGGTGTCGACCACCGGCAGGAAGGTGTCAAGAGATGTTAACTCTGAGATCTTGACTGGATCTCCCATGGGATTGCCGCTCCCTGAATAACTATAATCATAATACTGGGCGCCCAGAGAGAGTACAAGTTTGTTGTCAACAAAAGGCTGATTGTAGAAGAGTTCGTACACGCTTCCTCGGGTGGCCATTTTGCTGCCGGCTATGTTGTCCTCGCCACCGGTAAAGCCTAACCAGTATTGGGAACCCCAGTTGTATTCGACGCCAATGGTACCGTTGGTCAAGGAGACCGGAGTTTTTAGACCGGCCCAGACCGAGTAGCCAGTACGGTCAAACTGTTCACCGTTGCTGTTGAGCAGCCCGTCCGTTCCAAAAAATTGCAACACAGGACTCATGGATATACCGGATGGGCGGGTATGGCTGAGTGCCAGATCCATGAAGAAACCGATATCTTTATATTCAGACTGGCCGAGCAGGGTGACGATATCGATATCACCTATGTTGGCAGTTGGCTCAACTCGGCTGATATAGCCGCCAGTATTGGCAGCCATGCTGTATTGGTCATAGCGGCCATCGCCATTCATATCCATCCCAGACATGGTGAAGGGCATAATTACTAGTCCGGTAAAACCGTCAGTTACATCAAAGGCATGGGCATACATATTGATGATTTTTGTTTTATCATTCTCGTAAAGATTAGCTATCCAGCCTCCAAACTGCATATCATTAACATCCGAGGAAGAAGACATGGAGTAAGAGTTTCCAGAACCGGCTCCCGATTCAAATCCATTTCCCCAGCAAAGCTTGAAGTCCGAACCTTCTATGCCAGTTGTCTCGGCCAGACCGAAGCCCAGAGAGGCCCCGTCAAATTGCCAGTTGATGCCGTGGGCCATGGGAGAACCACCAACAGTGGTGGCTCTGCTGAAATCTGAGGGCGCGCCATCAAGAGCGGGGCGGCGGCCAACAGAAAAATGATAGGGGATGTCACCAATATTGTCAAAATAGGTAAAAAAGGCACGTTCAACACGAAGGGCTGAATCACTGCCGGTGGAGTGCACATTGCCATCCATGGCAACGGCATTGGGGCCGCCATTATACCATTTTACGCCGGTGGAATCACCAAAGACTTTATTGGCGGAAAGTCTGCCGACAAAAGACAGGGAGTTGATAGGCTTGGCCTTCATGTCAATGCGGATCCGAGTGGCAAAGATGGTATCATTGTCGATGTCCTGATCCTCCGGTGGCGGAAGGGGGCCAAAGGCACCCAGTGCAGCCTTGGTGAATGGGGTGCCATTGGCCATGCTCAAAATGCCATTCTGTAGTGCCGGGGGCATTCCCTTGGCGTCCATGTGCAGGGAGTTGAGTTTTGTTTCCAGCTCGACACCCAGGTTCACCTTGTCCAAGGTGCTATGTTGTTCCGTGCTTGATACCCGTTTGTCGAGGTCGTCGAGCGCATCCTGCACTTCCAGACCGTCTTTTTTGTCTTCCTGTTTCATTGAGGCCTGTAACATCTCTTCGGCATTTGCCAGGCGAGTATTGAGATCGGTCACAATATTTTTTAACATCTCGACTTCCTGGGCGAGCTCCTGATTGGAGCTAGGGCTGCCGGCAATGGCACCGCCTGACAGAGCATGGAAAGACAAAAGCAGTGTGGTTAAGCTTGCAAGTCCGTAACGTTTAATCATGTACGCCTCCTACATGTGTTGAGAAACCCTCTTATAGGAAGGGGTTTCTTTTTTGTTAAAAAAACTCTTCTCTTGCTCTCCCGAATTCGTAGAAAGTCCAAAAAATATCAATAAAAAAAAACAGTAAAATATAAAATGCTTAACCAGTTAATACTGTTTATATTTTCCCGTTAATTTTAATAATATTAAAAAATTTGAACTTTTTACGAGATCATCAACTCTTCCTAACTCTTCCCTAATATTTTTTATAGGGTTGTGGGGGGTTTGTCAAGGACTATCACATATAAAGTCTTGTGTAATCAGATAGTGTTTACTTGCAAAATTAAGCGATATAAAATAGGCTTCTTTCATCCTCTACATGAGGAGTCACCAATGCCCATAACAGCCTCGCCTCCGCCATGCAGCGATAAAGATCACCAAATCCTTAAGGAATGGGCAACCAGTTGAAGCATGGAGGCCCGTTTAGTGGAACGGGCACGAATGATTTGCAAACTTCTATGCGGAGAATCTGTCAGCAAGGTTGCCAGCGATCTTAAAGTGCGTTCGAACACAATTATCGATTGGCGCAACCGCTTTTCTGCTCAAGGAGTTGCTGGGTTCTACGACCGGCCACGTTCCGGTAAGCCACCAAGATACGATGAAGAGTTTCGCGCAGGCGTCTTAAAAACCTTGAAACAGCCACCCCCTCCCGGCCAGTCATGCTGGGACGGCCCGGCGGTTGCCTTGGCACATCGGATGATGCGGTTTGGCGCGTACTTCGCCCCTGAAAAAGCTTTGGTGATTTCGGTGGACGAAAAGCCAAGCATTCAGGAGCGGACAACTGACTATGTCTGCGCTAGTAGCGGTAAAGTCGTCAGCGGGCTCAAGAGTACCTATAAGCGCCATGCCACCTTGGACCTTTTTTGCGGCACTCAACGTGGCCACCGGGTGCCATTCATACGCAAACCACCGAGCTTAAAAGGCGGGTGGAGCCTTTCGTGTGGCGTAAACGAGAAGTCAAAGGCTCTCCATTGAGAAATACTATCTCGAACATTTGCAAGTAAGCACCAGTAAATATTAATTTTGTTGTGGATGATGGAAGGGTGATTCATACAAATTTTTTTATTTTCCAATTTCCTTTTCGCTTGAAGTCATGCTATATTGAACGATAGTATTTATAAAGGGTTAAAGGAGAGTGGCTCTTTTCATCCCATGGTAATTAATCTCAAAATATAGGAGTGTCTTGTATGTCGAAACCATGGATTATGAATTCGTTCAAGGTAATCGTGGCGTTAATGCTTTTTGGTGGTGTTGCGGAAACGGTCCTGGCTGAAGAAGTTAAAATTGGTGCAGGCGCAGCTCCAACCGAAAATATCTTTAAAAAAATTAAAGATCCCATGGAAAAAGCTAATGGCCTCAAATTAGTACTCATTTCTAATGGCCCTTCTCAGGCCTTAAAAGATTTGGATAGCGGTACAATAGATGCTGCTGTTGGCGGCCTTTCCTTTCCTGACTGGATGGTCATGATGGAAAAAGAAGGATATGCTATCCCCGATAAAAGCATTTATAAAAGTCGAGTTATCGGCAAAGATGTGATTAAAGTTCTCACCAATAAAGACGTCACTGCAAGTACACTTTCCAAGGAGCAGCTTGCCGCCATTTTCACAGGTAAGACCAAAAACTGGTCTGAAGTCGGCGGCTCGAATATACCAGTAGTTGTTGTGCTCGGTAGCAAGATTCCAGGGACCCAGGCTGTTTTTCAAAAAAAAATCATGAATGGTGAAGCTTATGCTCAAGACGCGGTGGAAGGAACAACCGCTGAAGACCTGAAAAATAGAGTACAAGCCACATCAGGCGCAATATCTCTGGGAGCTATGTCCCAGGTTGATGACACTATCAACTCGCCAACAATTCCTGAGATTGGCCGTCCCATCACCATCATTACTAAAGGTGCAACTTCCGATAAGATTCAGAAAATGCTTGACTTTATCCTGGTGTGGTCCAAAAAGGGTCGTAGTCAATAAACAAAGAGAATTCAATTGTACTGATTGAAGTAAATTTTTGAATAGACCGCAGTACTCACTGGGATGATACTAGCAGCAGACTGTAAGGCCAAAAGATGAGTGACTGTTGAGATTACAGTTTTAATAATGATGTTTCACTGGAGGAAGACATGGGAATTCGTGCAAAATTTATTACCATTATCAGTGTGTTGAGCTTGTTGGCAACCCTTGCTATTGGCTATACCAGTTATATGCTCAGTCGCCAGACCGCCCTTACCGAGGCCAAAGATCAAGGGGAGATGCTCTTTAATTATGTCGAGGCGAGTGGGTCCTTTTTCGGTAAATATCAGAAACCGTTGATTGATGAACTGGTGACTGATAAGGATACATTTATTCCGGAGCTGATGTCACGGTTTGTGGTGAAACGTATGGTAGCGGACTTGTTTTCAGAGACCCAAAAGGGGTATAGATTCAAACAGGCAACCATCGATCCTCTCTGGCCGGATAATAAAGCTGATGCCGAAGAGTTGAAAATCATTCAATATTTTACAAGCAATCCGAGCGCCGTGAATCAGGAAGGAATTATCGAGAGGGATGGCGAAAAGTTTTTCTATATCTCTAAGCCGGTCAGGGTTGATAAGCCGTACTGTCTTGATTGTCACAGTGATCCGGCAAAGGCCCCTCAGGGCCAGCAGGATATCTATGGCACAGAACATGGCTACAACTGGAAGCTGAATGATACGGTTGGCGCCTCCATGGTCTATGTCTCTATTACTCAGGCCCTGGCCATGGCACAGCAGTCGGCCCTGAAGATCTTTTTTGTTGGTATTGGTTGTCTGCTGGTGACCATTATCTGTATCTGGATTTTTCTCGATCGTGGGGTAGTAGGACCGATTATTCGTCTTTCCGAGACGGCCAAGAATATCAGTATTGGTAAAAATCTCTGTGACAGCGCCCATTCTGACACCAAGGATGAAATTGGTGTCCTGTCCAATTCCATTGATCGGTTGCGGATCAGTGTGAATAAATTGTTGAAACGCACTTGCCCGAATCAAAATCAGGATGATCAAAAAAAGGAATAGTTTTTCTGGATAGAACCGTGGTTGTGAAATGGTTAGAAGAATAGAGGTTGTTTCGTAATGACTTCTTGTATGTTGTCTGCTAGACGCCGCTTGAAAAAAATAGCCGTAAAGATTGGCTGTTCTTTGAAGCGGCATAAGGTGCCGTCATAAAATAAGCAAAAAAGCACTGCTTATTTCATAACGGCACCTGAGAAGAGTGAACAAAAAAGGCCTGTCAGCGTGTTGCTGGCAGGCCTTTTTTATTGCAGTTCGTATTCACTCTGCCATCTGGTTAAGGCTTCCAGGGCGATTCTGGCCCTGAGCTCGCCACGAAGAGCTTTAGACAACTTGGCTGTTTTTTGTTCTTTTTTATCTTCTTGGTTCCATTCCGGGAAAAGGCCAAAGTTGACATTGGAGGGCTGAAAATGTTTGGGGTCTGATTGGGTCAGGTGGGCGATGAGGGCACCATGCGCGGTCTCCGGAGGTGGTATAATCAAAGATTTTCCCGTCATCATTCTGCTGGCGTTAATCCCTGCCAATAGCCCCATGGCCGTTGACTCCACATAACCTTCCACCCCTGACAGCTGCCCGGCCAGGAACAGGTCTGGTCTTGATTTGAATTGCAGGGTCGGTTCTAAAAGTTCCGGCGCGCAGATAAAGGTGTTGCGATGAATGGATCCCAGACGGGCGAAATCGGCCTGGCCCATTCCTGGGATCATGCGGAAGATACGTTTCTGTTCCGAATAGATCAGTTTGGTTTGAAAACCAACAAGATTGTACAGGCTTCCCTGTCTGTTTTCTTTACGTAACTGGACCACGGCATAGGGATATCTGCCGGTTCGTGGGTCATCAAGCCCGACCGGTTTCATCGGGCCGAAACGCAGGGTGTTGTCGCCCCGGGCCACCATGACCTCGATGGGCAGGCAGCCTTCAAAATATTTAATCTCTTCAAAGTCCTTCAGTGGAACGGTGTCCGCGCCTTTCAACGCGGCGATGAATTTCAGGTATTCCTCCTTGCTCATGGGGCAGTTCAGGTAATCACCTGGGCCGTCATCGTACCGTGATTTCAGATAGACAAAATCCATATCCAGGGATTCGCTGTGGACGATGGGGGCTATGGCATCGTAAAAGGCCAGACGGTCACGTCCGGTCAGTTGAACGAGAGATTCGGTCATAGTCTCGGAGCTGAGTGGCCCGGTGGCCAGGATAATGGGGGCGTCTGCTGGCGCTGGGATTTCTGTCTGCTCCTGATAGATGATTTCGACCAAGGGGTGTTGTTCCAGGCATTCAGTGATGGCCTGGGAAAAAAGCTCCCGGTTTACGGCCAGGGCCTTGCCGGCGGGCACGGCTGTTTCTGTTGCCACCCGCATGATGAGCGAGTCAAGGCGGCGCATTTCTTCTTTGAGAAGTCCGATAGCCGAGTTCTGGGCGTTAGAGCGCAGGGAATTGCTGCAGACCATTTCGGCCAAGAGCGGAGAATTGTGGGCCGGGCTGAATCGATGCGGCTTCATGTCGTAGAGGCAAACGGCGCAACCGCGGCGTGCTGCCTGCCAGGCGGCCTCGCATCCGGCGAGTCCTCCTCCTATGATCTGTATCCGTCTTTTCTTGTTCATGATGAAGATGTTATGAGTGTCATAAAAAAGTTAACCATGCTTGCATGATAACATATTGAGATAGTTTGGTTCTATAGCATTTTAAAATATTGTTGACTTGGCTTAATGCCAGGTGGAGGGCATTGACGAAAGCAAGCTTGTTGTAGTCGGTGGTGCAATCCTTGTCAACAAACCATAGAGCCACCTTGTGACATCATAAGGCGATGAAGATTTTCTTCTGCTTTTCTTCTCCAGTACCTGCTGTTCCGCGAGCGCCCGTGTCCTCTCCAACTTCCAAAACGAGCAGGTGTGGGCATGATTTGCAACTTGTGCCGATGCCTCTCTCATGGTATAGAAATTTGTTGTTTCCCATTAGAGATGTGGGTTGAAATAAATGAATTCCTGCGTATTTTTGGATACTGGCTGATTGTAAATTTCAGTTGATCTTTCTTCCTTTGTTCTCAGGGGAAGACGGCGCGGAATAGGTGGCTTTTGTGTTAAATAGGTACAGTTTTTTTTTACGATTTACTCTTGAGGTTGGATAGATGAAATTTCGCTTTCCTGTCGTCATTATTGACGAAGATTTTCGCTCCGAAAACGCATCTGGTTTCGGGGTTCGGGCCATGGCCGAGGCCATTGAGAGTGAGGGGATGGAGACCCTCGGAATCACCAGTTTTGGCGATACCGCTATGATTGCCCAGCAGCAGAACCGGGCCTCCTGTTTTATCCTCTCCATTGATGATGATGAGTTTTCCGATGAAGCACAGAAGGCAGAGGCCATCGACAAGCTGCGTCTGTTTGTGGGGGAGATCCGGCGACGCAATGAGGATATCCCCATCTTTCTCTATGGCGAAACCCGGACCTCACGCCACATTCCCAATGATGTGCTCAAGGAGCTGCACGGTTTTATTCATATGTTTGAAGATACCCCGGAGTTTGTGGCCCGCCACATTATCCGTGAGGCCCGGGTGTACCTGGATTCCCTGGCCCCGCCATTTTTCCGCGCCCTGACCGGATATGCAGCCGATGGCTCTTATTCCTGGCATTGTCCTGGTCATTCCGGCGGCGTTGCTTTCCTGAAAAGCCCGGTGGGGCAGATGTTTCATCAATTCTTTGGCGAAAACATGCTGCGTGCCGATGTGTGCAATGCCGTCGATGAACTGGGGCAACTGCTTGATCACACCGGTGCGGTGGCGGCCTCGGAGCAGAACGCGGCCCGTATCTTTGGCGCCGATCATCTCTTTTTTGTCACCAACGGCACATCCACCTCCAACAAGATCGTCTGGCATGCCAATGTCGCTGATAATGATATCGTGGTTGTCGATCGCAACTGTCATAAATCAGTCCTGCACGCGATCATCATGACAGGCGCAGTGCCGGTCTTCCTCATGCCCAAGCGCAATCATTATGGCATTATCGGGCCGATCCCGGAATCAGAATTCCTGCCGGAGACCATTGCCGCCAAGATTGCCGCCCACCCTTTTGCCAAGGATCTTGGCACCAAACCTCAGATGTTGACCATTACCCAGTCCACCTATGACGGAATTCTCTATAACGTTGATACTATCAAGCAGATCCTGGGCGATACCGTGGAAAATCTACATTTTGATGAGGCCTGGCTGCCGCACGCCACGTTCCATGAATTCTATAAAGGTATGCACGCTATTGGTCGCGATACCCGTCGTTCTGATGGGCCAATGGTTTATGCCTGTCAATCGACCCATAAACTGCTGGCGGGCTTGAGTCAAGCCAGTCAGATCCTGGTGCAGGAATCGCCAACCCGTCGCCTTGATCGTGATCAGTTTAACGAGGCCTATCTGATGCATGTCTCCACCAGCCCCCAGTATGCGATTATTGCCAGCTGCGATGTGGCCGCGGCCATGATGGAACCGCCGGGTGGCACCTCGCTGGTTGAGGAGTCTATTGTCGAGGCCATGGATTTCCGTCGCGCCATGCGTAAGGTGGATGAGGAGTTTGGGGATTCCTGGTGGTTCAAGGTCTGGGGCCCGGAGGAGCTGGCTGAAGAGGGTATGGGTGAGCGTGAGGACTGGATTTTGCGCGCGAGTGAACCCTGGCATGGCTTCGGAAAACTGGCCGATGGTTTCAACATGCTGGATCCGATCAAGGCCACGATCATCACCCCGGGGCTGGCGGTCAACGGCGACTTTGCAGCCACCGGAATTCCGGCGGCGATTGTGACCCGCTATTTATCTGAACATGGCGTTATTGTTGAGAAAACTGGTTTATACTCATTTTTCATCATGTTCACCATTGGCATTACTAAAGGGCGCTGGAATACCCTGGTGACGGCCTTGCAACAGTTTAAGGATGACTATGACCGGGATATGCCGTTGTGGCGGGTGCTGCCAAAATTTATCGCGAAATTCCCATGCTATGAACGCATTGGCTTAAAGGACCTGTGCGAATCAATTCATGGCATGTATAAAGAAAATGATGTGGCGCGGTTGACAACCGAGATGTATGTATCGCACATGGAAGTGGCGATGAAGCCGGCGGATGCCTATGCGATGATGGTGCATCATCAGATCGAGCGGGTTGAGATCGATGATCTTGAAGGCCGCATCACTAGTATCCTCCTGACCCCGTATCCTCCCGGGATTCCCCTGCTGATTCCCGGTGA